>DASQHV010000559.1:0-4830 GCA_035631915.1 Candidatus Acidiferrales bacterium
TCCCGGCTTCGCGCTCGGGCAGGCGCGCGACGACGCCATCGAGCAGCTCGCCGACGCCCAGTCCGTGCCCCGCCGAAATGAGGTGCAGGTGCTCCGCGCCGCGCGAGTAGAACTCCGCAGCCTGCCCTTCCTGTCCCGGCCCGTCGATCTTGTTGACCACCATGATCAGCGGGCAGCCGGTTTCGCGCACCAGCGCCAGCGCTTCCGCGTCGGCGTCGGCGAGTCCGATCCGCCCGTCGAGCAGAAACACGACGACGTCCGCGACGCCGATGGCCGCGAGCGCCTCGGCGACGATTCGTTCCGTCATCCGCCCGCGCCCGCCGAGCTCCAAGCCACCGCTGTCGACGACGACGAACTCGCGCCCGTCGTGAACTGCGCGCGCAAAGTTCAGGTCGCGCGTGGTGCCGGGAATCGCGCTGATAATCGCGCGGCCGCCCTTCGCGATTCTGTTGAACAGCGTGGACTTGCCGGCGTTCGCGCGTCCCACCAGGACCACCGCGGGCAAGCCCTCGGCGGTGATTCGTTTTGCCTCGGCGCCGACGTTGGCTGCCGGCGACGCGCGCGTCATAGCCCGAACTCCGCGAGCTTGCGCGGGTCGCGCGTCCAGTCGCGTTCGACCTTGACGGTGATTTCCAGAAAAACTTTCGCGTCGAGCAACTTCTCCAGCTCGACGCGCGCAGCCGTGCCGATTTCCTTCATCGTGCGGCCGCCCGCGCCAATCAGCATCCCCTTATGCGACTCGCGCTCGACCACCACGGTCGCGCGGATTTTCTTGAGCCGGCGTTCGGCGTCCTCTTCGAAGTCTTCGACCCGGACCTCGGTCGAAAACGGAATCTCCTGGCGCATCGTGAGAAAAATTTTCTCGCGCACGATCTCGCCTGCAAGCATCCGCTCGGTCTGATCCGTGTACTCATCCGCAGGCATCAGCGCCGCGCTCACCGGCAGCATCTGCTTGATCGTCGCGATCAGTTCGCCGACGTTCTCGCCCGTGAGCGCGCTCACCGGAACAATTTCGGCGGTCGGAAACCCGCGATGGATTTCCTCGACCAGCGGCAGCAACTGCGCGCGCGGCATCCGATCGATTTTGTTCACGGCGACGATCGTCGGACGCGACAGCGCCCGCGTATCGACCAGCACCGCGCGGTCGCCCGGATGAAGCCGCGCGCCCGCCTCAACGACCGCGAGCACCACCTCGCCTTCAGCCAGCGCGCGCCGCGCGATCTGCACCATCCGCTGATTCATCGCCTTCTTCGCGAGATGAAGTCCGGGCGTGTCGATCAGCAGAATTTGCGCGTCGGCGTCGTTGCGAATTCCCAGGATACGCCGGCGCGTGGTTTGCGGACGCGGCGTTACGATCGCGACTTTCTGTCCGACGATTCGATTGACCAGCGTGGACTTGCCGACGTTGGTGCGGCCGCCGACGGCGACGAAGCCCGCCCGATATTCACTGCCGGCGGTCACCGCGCTCCTCCTCGATTCGCTCGAGCGCGAGTCGCGCCGCCGCCTGTTCGCTTTGCTTCTTGCTGCCGCCTTCGCCCACTCCGAGATCGCGCCCGGAAATTCTAATCCGAGTCGTAAAGCGCTTGGCGTGATCCGGTCCCTCGGCCGCGATCAACTCGTACACCGGCTGCGCGCGAAAATCGCGGTACGCGACTTCCTGCAATTCGGTCTTGTAATCGCGCTCCGCGGCCGGCCCGCCGATATCGCCGTCGAACAGCCGCTCGACGACCTGCTGCGCCGGCACCAGCCCGCCGTCGGTGTAGATCGCGCCGACCACCGCTTCGAACGCCGCCGCAAGAATTGAAGTCTTCTCGCACCCGCCGCTCTTCTCCTCGCCCTTCCCCAGCTTCAGCATCTCGTTCAATTTTATCGACTGCGCCTTCAGCGCCAGCGTGCGCGCGTTCACGATCGAGGCGCGCTGCTTGGACAGCGGCCCCTCCTTGGCGGTCGGGAATTTGCGCATCAGCAGATCGGCGATCGCCAGATCGAGCACCGCGTCGCCGAGAAATTCCAGCCGCTCGTAATGCACGTCGGAGCCGACCGCTGCGCTCGGATGCGTCAGCGCGGTTTCCAGCAACTCGGGTCGCGCGAACCTGTAGCCGAGCGACCGCGCGAGCTTGACTTCGGTGCTATCGGGAGATTCCGGCTCGGGCGGCGCCAGCGGCCCGCGGCCGAACAATCTCCGCAACCAGTCGCGCGCCTTCAACGCTTGACGCCTCCACCTCGACTTCAAGATTTACCAGCTCATCGGGGCCCTGCGTCGATACTCGAACGTAGTTGCGGCTGTAGCCCCTCAGCCACCCGTCTGTTCCGCGCTCTTCAAGTAATACCTTAAGTTTCGTGCCGGCGAAGCGCGCGGCGAATCGGGCCCGCTTGGCCTCGCCCAGCTCGCGCATCTGCGCGGCGCGTCGCTTGATCTCGGCCGAATGAACCGCGCCGCCGAACTTGGCCGCCGTCGTTCCGGCCCGCACCGAGTACGGGAAGACGTGAAAGTACGCCAGCGGCATCGACTCGACAAAGTTGAAGTACGACTCGAATTGCGCCGCCGTCTCACCCGGAAATCCAACGATCAGGTCGGTGCCGATCGCGGCGTCCGGCCACGCCTCGAGCACCCGCTCGACGCGTCCGCGAAAATGTTCGCGGTCGTAGCGGCGGCGCATCCGCGCCAGCGTCTCGTCGTCGCCCGATTGCAGCGGCAGATGCAGATGCGGGCAGAATTTGTCACTCCGCGAAATGATCTCGACGATGCGATCGCTCAGCTCTTCCGGATCGATCGAGCTGATTCGCACGCGCCCTATCGGACATCGCTCCGCGATCATCTCTAGTAAGTCCGCAAGCTCGACCGGCGGATCGAGATCCTTGCCATAGCCGCCCAGATGCACGCCCGACAGGATCACTTCCTTGAAGCCGCGCGCATGCAGTCCGTCCAGCGCGTCCATCACGCGCCGCGGTTCCACGCTGCGCGAGGTCCCGCGTGAGAACGGCACGATGCAAAACGTGCAGAACTGGTCGCAGCCTTCCTGCAACTTCAAAAACGCGCGGGTGTGGCCGTCGAGCGTCACCGCGCCGATTTCGATCTCCGCCTTCTCTTTGCGGAGATTTGAAACCATCACGCGCTCGCCCGCTCCGGAAGCCACTGCGCGCTCAAGGTCGCCGAGCCGTCCAAGCCCGACGACGACGTCTACTTCCGGCGCCGCGGCCAGCGTGCCCGGACTCGCCTGCGCCATGCAACCGGTCATCACGATGCGCGCGGTGGGATTCCGCCGCCGAATGCGCCGCGCGATTCGAAGACTCTCCGAGTCGGCGCGATCCGTTACGGTGCAGGTGTTGACGATATAAACGTCCGCGTGATCGTCGAAGTCGCGGCGCTCCATTCCGCGCGCGCTCAGCCGCGACTCGATTATCGCCGAGTCGTACTGATTGACCTTGCAGCCGAGCGTTGCGATTGCGAAACTCGCGGCCACTGCGCTCATGCCTCCAACGCCCGCTCGATAAAGCCGCCGCCGAGCACTTCGTCGCCGCGATAGAAAACGCACGCCTGTCCGGGCGTCACCGCGGGCCCGCCGGCCGCGAACCGCACTTCCGCGCGATTGCCCGAATCGACGCGCATCGTCGCCGCGATCGCGGGATGGCGGTAGCGGATTTTCACTTCGACTGAAACCTCACCTGCCGATGCGATCGCGCCGTCCACCAGGCTGACGCGATTCGCGATCAACCCCGGCGCGTACAATTCACCGCGGGCACCGACGACCACTTCGCCCGCTGCGGCGCGAATCTCGCGCACGTAGAGCCGCTCGCCCGCCGCAACTCCGAGACCGCGCCGCTGGCCGACGGTAAAGCGATGTACCCCCGCGTGATTCGCGAGCCGGCGTCCCGCCGTGTCGAGGACTGCGCCCGCGCGAATCTGTGCGGCGTCGGCGCGACGCTCGACGAAGCGCGCGTAGTCGCCATCGGGAACGAAACAAATCTCCTGACTCTCCGCCTTGTCGGCGTTTGCCAGACCCAACGCGCGGGCACGCGCGCGAACTTCCGACTTGGTCATCTCGCCAAGCGGAAACAACGTGCGCGAGAGTTCCTCCTGTCCGAGCGTGAACAAAAAGTACGACTGGTCCTTGGATTCGTCGGCTGCGCGCAGCAGATGGAAGCGGCCGTCTGCGCCGGACGCAATCTGCGCATAGTGCCCGGTCGCGACGTAATCGGCTTCCAGCGCACGCGCGCGGCTCCACAGGCGATCGAACTTGATCTCGCGATTGCACATCACGCACGGATTCGGAGTGCGCCCGTCCAAATACTCGGAGACGAAGTTGTCCATGACGCGCGCGGCGAAATCGGCGCGCAGATCGATCACGTAAAACGGAAAATTCATGCGCTCGGCGACACGCCGCGCATCCTCGAAGTCGTCGTGCGAACAGCAGGTGCCGTGACGCGGTGCCGATGCCGCAGTACTGCCCGCAGCCGGCTCGGGCGCCAGCCGCATCGCGACACCGACCACGTCGTAGCCCTGCTCGTGCAGGAGCGCCGCGGCGACGCTGCTGTCGACCCCGCCCGACATCGCAACCAGCACTCGCGCGCTCATCGGGACGCCTCCGATGCGATCGGCTCGGCGTTCGCGACGCGCTTCCAGACCCGAACCATGATGTCTGCGGCGGTCTCAATTTCGTGAGCGGTCGTGCTCCAGCCGAGGCTGATGCGCAGCGAACTGCGCGCATCGGCAACGCTTCTGCCCATCGCGCGCAGCACGTGCGACGGCTCGACCGCTCCTGCGGCGCACGCCGAGCCCATCGAAACTTCGACGCCTTCCAAATCGAGCGCAATCAGCATGCTCTCGCC
>DASQHV010000560.1:0-5258 GCA_035631915.1 Candidatus Acidiferrales bacterium
GCGCGGCGGCCAATACGTCAACAACTGGCGGATGGCGGAACTGCACGCCAAGGAAGCGCCGGAGCGGGTGCGCGAGCTCGAGGCGTGGGGCGCCGCGTTCGATCGTACCAAGGACGGCAAGATCCTGCAGCGCAACTTCGGCGGGCATCGCTACCCGCGCCTGGCGCACGTCGGTGATCGCACCGGCCTCGAGATGATCCGCGTGCTGCAGGACAACGGGATACATCGCGGTCTCGACGTTTACATGGAGACCACCGTGCTCTCGCTGCTGACGGACGGCGGCCGCGTGGTTGGCGCGTTCGGCTACGATCGCGAGCGCGGTTTCTTTTACCGCTGGCGGGCCAAGGCGATCGTGATTGCGACCGGCGGAATCGGGCGCGCCTACAAGATCACATCGAACAGTTGGGAATACACCGGCGACGGCCAATCGCTGGCGTATCGCGCTGGCGCAGAGCTGATGGACATGGAGTTCGTGCAGTTTCATCCCACCGGCATGATCTGGCCGGTCAGCGTCGCTGGAATCCTGGTGACGGAGGGCGTGCGCGGAGAGGGCGGGGTGCTCAAGAACAGCGAAGGCAAGCGCTTCATGTTCGACGACATCCCCGAGGCCTACAAGAGCTCGACCGCCGACAACGAGGAAGAGGGCTGGCGCTACGTGATGGGCGACAAGAGCGCGCGGCGCCCGCCCGATTTGCTCACGCGCGACCACGTTGCCCGCATGATCGTCAAGGAAGTTCGCGAAGGCCGCGGCAGCCCGCACGGCGGCGTGTTTCTCGATATCGCGTGGATCAAGAGCCGGATCCCCAACGGCGAGGAGCACATCAAGCGCAAGCTGCCCTCGATGTATCACCAGTTCATGAAGCTGGCGAACGTGGACATCACGAAGGTCCCGATGGAGATCGGACCGACTACGCACTACATGATGGGCGGCATTCGCGTCGACGGCGATACGCAAAGCTCGACGGTGCCCGGCTTGTATGCGGCGGGCGAGGCCGCGGCCGGACTGCATGGCGCGAATCGGCTCGGCGGAAACTCGCTGTCGGACCTGCTCGTATTCGGGCAGCGCGCGGGCGCGTTCGCCGCGCAGTTCGCCAAGCAGAACAGCTTCGGCAAAATCGACGAGCGGCAGGTTGACGAGGGCGTCAAGACTGCGATGCGCCCGTTCGAGCCGGCGGCGGGCAAAGTCGAGGCGCCGTATCAGATTCAGAGCGAATTGCAGGAGATGATGCAGAAGCTGGTCGGAATCGCGCGGCGGCAGGGCGAGATGGAAGAGGCGCTGGCGAAGATCCAGGAATACAAGCGGCGCGCACCGAACGTCCGCGTGGTCGGCAACCGGATGTACAACAACGGCTGGCATACGGCGCTTGACCTGGACAACCTGCTGACCGTCTCGGAGTGCATCACGCGCAGCGCAATCGAGCGCAAGGAAAGCCGCGGCGGTCACTTTCGCGACGACTTCCCGGGCAAGAGCGACGAGTTCGCCAAGGTCAATATCGTTGCGGTCAAGGGCGCCGACGGTGTGAAGATCCGGCGCGATCCGCTACGCGACATGCCCGCCGAGCTGAAGCAGATCATCGAGGAAAACAAGTGAGCACACAGGTCACCTTTCGGATCTGGCGCGGCGATGCCAGTGGCGGCGAGTACCACGACTACAAGGCCGAAGTGCAGGAAGGGATGGTGGTGCTCGACGTCGTCCATCGCATCCAGGCCGACCAGGCCAACGACCTCTCCGTGCGCTGGAACTGCAAGGCCGGCAAGTGCGGATCATGCTCGGCCGAGATCAACGGTCATCCGCGGCTGATGTGCATGACGCGGATGGATACGCTGCCGGTCGAAGAACCGATCACGATCGAGCCGATACACAGTTTTCCGCGCATCAAAGACCTCGTCACCAACGTCAAGTGGAATTTCGAGAACAAAAAGAAGATCGCGAAGTTCTCGCCGCGCAAGCCCGACGCGCCTGACGGCAGCTGGCGGATGCAGCAGGAAGATATCGAGCGCGTCCAGGAATTCCGCAAGTGCATCGAGTGCTTCCTGTGCCAGGACGTTTGCCACGTGCTGCGCGATCATGAGCTGCACGACCAGTTCATCGGCCCGCGGCTGTTCGTTTTCACGGCGGCGCTGGAGATGCATCCGCTCGACACCGGCAACCGGCTGCGTCCATTGAAGGACGACTACGGCATCGGCTACTGCAACATCACGAAGTGCTGCACTAACGTGTGTCCGGAGGACATCCACATCACGGACAATGCGATCATCCCGTTGAAGGAACGGGTGGCCGACGAGTTCTACGATCCGATCAAGATGCTGTTCAAGGTGTTCCGCCGGAACGACAAGTGAGCGTGCGGGACTTCGCGCGCTCAGCCACGATCTCTTTCACCGACCCAGAAATCTCACCTAATCTGGTTGCATGAATATCCACGAGCATCAGGCCAAGGAAATCCTGGCGCGGTTCGGCGTGCCGGTGCCCAAGGGAAAGTTCGCGACGACTGCCGACGACGCGGCGGCGGCTTTCACGGCGCTCGGCAAGGATCGCGCGGTGGTGAAGGCGCAGATCCACGCGGGCGGTCGCGGCAAGGCCGGCGGCGTCAAGCTGCTGTCTGCTGCGAATGAAGTGCGCGACTTCGCCGCCAAGTTGCTCGGCAAGCCGCTTGTTACGCATCAGACGGGACCGGAAGGACGCGTCGTGCGGCGCGTGTATATCGAAGAGGCGAGCGACGTCGCGCGCGAGCTGTACGTGGGAATGCTGGTCGATCGCAAAGCCGGATGCGTCTCGGTGATCGCGAGCACCGCGGGCGGGATGGATATCGAGGAAGTTGCCGCCAAGACGCCGGAGAAAATGATCACCGAGCCGCTGAGCCCGCTGCTCGGCGTGTCGGGTTATCTGGCGCGCAAGATCGCGTTCGCACTAGGCCTCAAGGACAAGCAAGTCGGACAGTTCGTGACGCTGCTCTCGGGGCTTTACCGTGCGTTCATTGAAACCGACGCGTCACTGATCGAAATCAATCCGCTGGTCGTTACCAAGGACGAGCGCGTGATTTGCCTCGACGCGAAGATGTCGTTCGACGACAACGCGCTGTTCCGTCATCCCGATATTCGCGAGTTGCGCGATCCGAACGAGGAAGATCCGGCAGAGACCGAGGCGGCGAAGTTTGATCTCAGCTACGTGCATCTGGACGGCAATATCGGATGCATGGTGAACGGCGCCGGATTGGCGATGGCGACGATGGACATCGTGAAAGTCTACGGCGCGGAGCCGGCGAATTTTCTCGACGTCGGCGGCGGCGCGAGCACCGAGAAGGTCGCGGCCGCGTTTCGCATCCTGCTCGCGGACCGCCGCGTCAAGGGTGTGCTGATCAATATCTTCGGCGGGATCATGCGCTGCGACGTGTTGGCGCAGGGCGTCGTCGAAGCAGCGAAGCAGGTGAAGCTGAGCGTGCCGCTGGTGGTGCGGATGGAAGGCACCAACGTGACCGAGGGCAAGAAAATTCTCGCCGAATCCGGCATCAAGGTGATCACCGGCAGCGACATGGCCGACGCGGCGAAAAAAATCGTGGATGCGATCTCGGCGTAGGAACTTCAGATGAGCATTCTCGTCAACAAGAACACCCGCGTACTGACGCAGGGAATTACCGGCGCGACCGGGCAGCTGCACACGCGCGCGTGCAAGGAATACGGCACCAAGATGGTGGGCGGCGTGGTGCCCGGCAAGGGCGGCACCGACTTCGAGGGGATCCCGATTTTCGACACCGTCGAGCAGGCGCGCAAAGCAACCGGCTGCGACGCGACGGTGATCTACGTGCCGCCGCCGTTCGCCGCCGACGCGATCTTGGAGGCCGCCGCCGCGGGAATCGAGCTGATCATTTGCATCACCGAGGGCGTGCCCATCCTCGACATGGTCAAGGTCAAGGCGTATCTCGCGGGCACGAAGTCGCGGCTGATCGGACCGAACTGCCCGGGGATAGTCACGCCGGGCGAGTGCAAGATCGGAATTATGCCGGGGTACATCCACAAACCCGGCGATATCGGCGTCGTCTCGCGCTCGGGCACGCTTACCTACGAAGCGGTGTACCAGCTGACGCAGTTGGGGATCGGGCAATCGAGCTGTATCGGAATCGGCGGCGATCCGATCGTCGGCACCGGGCATATCGACGCGTTGAAGCTGTTCAACGAGGATCCCAAAACGCGCGCGGTGATTCTGATCGGGGAAATCGGCGGGACGGCCGAGGAAGAGGCCGCGGAATACATAAAGCAAAACTTTAAGAAACCGGTGGTCGCGTTTATCGCCGGACAGACCGCACCCAAGGGGCGGCGGATGGGACATGCGGGCGCGATTATCTCGGGCGGGCGCGGCACCGCGGCGGACAAGATCGCGGCGCTCAAGGCCGCGGGCATCGCAGTGGCGAACAGCCCCGCGGATCTCGGCAGCACGATGAAGTCAGTGCTGGAGGGCAAGAAATAATTCGATGGAACGAACTTTCGCTATCGTCAAACCCGACGCAGTGCGGCGCGGACTCACCGGCGACATCGTGAAGCGGATCGAGGCGTCGGGGCTGGCGATCGTGGCAATGCGCAAGACGCAGCTCTCGCGCGGCGACGCGGAAAAATTTTACGACGTGCACAAGGCGCGCCCCTTCTTCAGCGGGCTGTGCGACTACATGACCTCCGGGCCGGTGGTCGTGATGGTGCTGGCGGGCGAGGGCGCGATCGCGCGGTGGCGCAAGTTGATGGGCGCGACCGACCCGGCGAAGGCCGACCCCGGCACGATTCGCAAGGACTTCGGAATCGACGTCGAGCAGAACGCGACCCACGGCTCCGACGCGCCCGAGACGGCGGCGCAGGAGATAGCGTTCTTCTTCGCGAACCGGGAAATCCTGGGATGACTGCGCGGTAACCTCGGGACTGCTCGCGTGCTGAGCCGTCCTGCTCTCAGGGCGGCGTTTCCCATACAATATTCTGCCGTGAATGAATCCGCACATTCTGTGCATCGCGGCGCAGATGCAGCGCCGGAGTTGCTCGACATGACGCTGGATGAAGTCGAGCAGGTTGTGGCCGCGGCTGGCGAGCGTCCGTACCGCGCGGGGCAAGTGCTGCATTGGACGTACGCGCGCGGCGCCAAGTCGTTCGACGAGATGCACGATTTGCCGGGACGTCTCCGCCAGTATCTCAAGGAGCACGTCGCGTTCGGCGGCGCGACCGGTCCGGCGGCGATCGCGGCGCGGTCGGTGATTGCGAAATCTTCGGACGGCACGCGCAAA
>DASQHV010000561.1:0-2025 GCA_035631915.1 Candidatus Acidiferrales bacterium
GAAGCGACTGACGATTAAATTAATCGTCGGCGCGCGATGGCTCCTGGCGCTGGCGATCGCGCTCGCAACCGGATGCGGCGGCGGGCCGCCCGCGCTGAATTTCCCGCCCGGTGCGATGGTCCTGCATCTCGCCGACTCCGACGACGTGCCGACGCTCGATCCCGCCGCCGGCTACGACACTCTGTCGTGGACTTTTGAGCAGGCGATTTTCGACACCCTGGTCCGCTACGGCGACGGCAACATCGAGCTCCAGCCCGACATCGCAACGATGTGGGAGGGTTCGAGCGACGCGACGACGTTTACTTTTCATCTGCGCCGCGACGCGCGCTTCTCCGACGGCCGCGCCGTCACCAGCGAGGATTTTCGCTACGGCATCGAGCGCGTGCTCGATCCCGCTACGCGCTCCAAGGGGATGGAGTACTACCGCGGCATCAGGGGCGCGCCGGATTTCATCGCGCATCGCGCGCCACACGTCAGTGGAATCGAGACTCCCGACGCGTGGACTATCGTCTTCCAGTTGAGCGCGCCCGACCCGATCTTCGCGCACAAGCTTGCGATGCCGTTTGCGTCGGCGGTCCCGCGCGACGTTGCGTCAAAATGGGGCGACGATTTCTCGCGCCACGTTGTCGGCAGCGGCGCCTTCATGCTGCGCGAGTGGATCAGCGGGCAGCGCCTGGTGCTGGTGCGCAACCCGTACTACTTCGCGAAACCCCTGCCGCGCCTCGACGCGATCGTTGAGTCGGTCGGCGTCAATCCCGAGCTGCAGTGGCTCCGCTTCGACGCCGGCCAAATCGACGCCGTGGTGGATATTCCGCCCGCCGAGTTTCCCTACGTCATGAAAAATCCGGCACTAAGAAAACTCACGCTCGCGAAAACTACCGTCACCACGCGCTACCTCGGCATGAACTGCCAGATGTGGCCGTTCACCGACGTGCGTGTGCGCCGCGCGCTGAGCTACGCGATCGATCGCCACAAGCTGATCGCGATCCTCGACGGGCGCGGTGTGGTCGCCAACGGCGTGATGCCGCCGAATCTGCCCGGCTACGACGCGACGCTCAAAAGCTACGATTTTGATCCAGCGAAGGCGCGCGCGCTGCTCGAGGAAGCGCATCTCTCGCGCGGCTTCAAATTCGAAATCTGGATGCGCGCCGACCAGACCGTGCTGATGCTCGCGCAGTCCATTCAGCAGGATCTCGCCGCGCTGAAAATCCACGCCGAGTTGAAACCAGTCGCCTGGGGCCCGTTTCTCGAAGCGATCCGCCAGCCGCACACGGCGCAATCTTTCATGCAGGGATGGGAGGCGGATTTCCCCGACCCTGAAAATTTTCTCGGCGCGCTGCTCTCGCGCTCGCAATGGGGCTCCAACAACGACAGCTTCTACTCCAATCCAGAAGTCGAGACGCTGCTGCGCGAGGCGGCTCCTGAAGCGGATTTGGCGAAACGCTACGCGTTGTACGATCGCGCGGAGCAGCTCGTCGTCGACGACGCGCCGTGGGTGTTTCTCTACTACCCCGTCACCTACATCATCCGTCAGCCGTGGGTGCACGACTATGTGATCAATCCGATGCGCCCGACGCGGTTCGAGCGCGTGTGGCTCTCGCCGCATCGCAGCTGATTAGAGAGACTCGGTTCAGACGCCGGTTAAAGACTCGGCGTCGGCTGCTCGCAGCGCGGTGAGTTCGCGGCTGGCGCGCGGCAGGAAGACCAGCCCGATCAGTCCGTTGCAGAGCATGAACGTGAAATGCGCCGCCAGGCTATACGCGAGAATCTTCACGTCGGGCGCGTTGCCCGAAAAGAACAGCAGCCACGCCGCCTGGCTGGTCCCGAGGTGTGCGACCGAGATCGGCAACGCCGCGGCCAGGAACACCAGCGGCAGAAACAGCATCAGCTTTACGAACGGCACCGAAATTCCGTACAGCGCCAGCGCGTAGTACTGGGCTACGACCGACGCCAGAAAGCTCGGCGCCTTGATCGCCAGCACCGTGACGTAGTCCCACGGCCGCGCCTTCATGAACGATGTAAGCA
>DASQHV010000562.1:0-5233 GCA_035631915.1 Candidatus Acidiferrales bacterium
CCGCGCCGCAGTCGAGGAAGGCGTGGTGCCGGGCGGCGGCGTAGCGCTGATTCGCTCGTCAGCCGCGCTCGACAATATGCGCGCAGGCGAGGACGAAAAGGTCGGCATCGCGATCATCAAGAAAGCAGTCGAAGGACCGGCCTGGTGGATCGCGACCAACGCGGGCTGGGAAGGCTCGGTTGTGGTCGACAAGATCAAAAACAACAAGGGTCCCTTCGGCTTCAATGCCGCAACCGAGGAGTTCGAGGACCTGATGAAGGCCGGCATCATCGACCCGACCAAGGTCGTTCGCAGCGCGCTGCAGAACGCGGCGTCGGTCGCGAGCCTGCTGCTCACCACCGAATGCATGGTGGCTGAGAAGCCCGAAGAGAAGGGCGCCGGCGCCGGCGGCGGAATGCCGGGCGGGATGCCTCCGGGCGGCATGATGTAGGCGTATCCATCGAACGGTAAGCAGTCAGCCTAAGCGGCGGGGTTCTCGCGACCCCGCCGCTTTTTTTGCGACGCTTCGCACGGACAATCGCTTTTCTTCATCGCCCTTTGTTCCGTGTCTTGTGCGCTCTGCACGATTCAAATCGGTGTCACGGCGATGCTACAAATCACCGGCTTGCTACCCGTTTCCAGGCCGCTGAACTCAGCTCCAACGAGTCGCGACATCCGCCGACTCGTTCGTGGAGTAACAGCTTTCAACAGGCTGCGCGTCCCGCGTATCCACAATCCGGGGACTCGCGCTGAGATTGGAGAGTCGCATCGCCGCACCTGAATGGTTGCGATGTGGCTCGCGAGCATCGGTGAACAGACTCCGAATAGTGCTGCAAATTCCACTTGATATCGAGGGACGGCAAAGTGCGCGATACTGACTGTAGAATCAATGCGTCATTATGTATAAAAATTTGGTGGCGCAAGCGCCATCCAATCGCCACGAAATACGCCAAATCTTCCTGAAAATTCGGGCCCATTTGCCGGCCTCTTCGCCCACGCTCCAGCCAACTCGCGCTCAGTGACCCGATCTTGGCCCCGCCCTTGCTAAATACTTGGGCAGTACGATTCCGAAAAGGGGCGGTCGATGCGCATGAAGATGTGCTCGATCAGGAGAATGTACCGATGGCAGTGAAAGTGTTGATAGCCGATACCTCGCGCGTAACGCGCGATATTATCCGCCACCATCTGGAATGTGGCGGATGCCAGGTAGTGGCCGAAACCGAGAACGTTGCCCAGACGCTCGACCTCTTCCGCACCACGCAGCCGCACGTCGTAACGCTCGACGCGGGGCTGCGCGGTGCGGCGGAGCTCGACGCGTTGGCGCTGTTCCGGCTGATTCGGCGGGAGTCGCCGGCAACCTCCGTCGTGATGGTCAATCCGACTGGCTCGACCATCTACCATGGACAGTTTCTACGCGAAGGTGCGCTGGAAAGCGTCGTCGAGCCGTTCGACAGTTCCGGCTTCAAGCGGATGTGGACCCGGCTCGCGGCGATCTACCCGGAACTCAAGCGCGGCAACTAGGTTCGCTCAAGGTCGGCGGAACCCTGCGCTGCGCCCGGCTCGCCGGACGTTCTCTAATACCACGCAGCGCGAATCTTCACAGGAATGGAGCGGCGCCGGCTCGTCGCAGTATGACGCGCGCGTCGCTGTGTACGACTCATCGCTTCTCGCGCAGGCTGCTAGTCGCTCCGCGGCGCCGGATGATATACGAGGGGCGGATAGCTCATCTTTCCTGCCAAGCCGATGCGCTGCACGAACTGCAACACTGAAAATCCGCCGGGCAAGAAGTTCTGCGGTGATTGCGGTGCGGCACTCGCGAATCCTTGTCCGAAATGCGGCGCCGACAATCCAGCGGGCAAACGCTTTTGTGGAGAGTGCGGCACGGCACTGGGAGCGCCCGCAGCGGCAGCCTCGGCAAAGAAATCGAACGATTCTCTGATTCGCGTAGCTGACGCGCTCGCCGCTGAAAATCTCGAGGGCGAGCGCAAGACCGTCACGGCGCTGTTCGCCGATATCAAGGGCTCGACCGAGTTGGAGCAGGACCTCGACCCCGAGGAGGCGCGCGCGATCATCGACCCGGCGCTGAAGCTGATGATCGAGGCGGTCCACCGTTACGACGGTTACATCGTGCAGAGCACCGGCGACGGCATCTTTGCGTTGTTCGGCGCGCCGGTCGCGCACGAGGACCATCCGCAGCGCGCGCTGTACTCGGCGTTGCGGACGCAAGACGAGCTGAAACGTTACTCGGCGAAACTCGTCGCCGATGGCGGCAGTCCGTTGCAATGCCGGGTCGGAATCAACACCGGCGAGGTGGTGGTGCGTTCGATCACTACCGGCGCCGGCCAGACGGAATATACGCCGATCGGCCACACCACAAACCTCGCCTCGCGCATGCAGGCGGTCGCACCCGTCGGCTCTATCGCCGTGGCGGAACCCACCCGCAAGCTGGTTGAGGGATATTTTGCGCTCAAGGCGCTCGGCCCAACCAAGCTCAAAGGCGTCAGCGAACCGGTCAACGTCTACGAGGTGACCGGCCTCGGGCCGCTGCGCACGCGGCTGCAACGCTCCGCTGGCCGCGGTCTGTCGAAGTTCGTCGGGCGTGAGCGCGAGATGGCGGCGATGGAAGCCGCGGCTGAGCGGGCGAAGTCTGGTCACGGGCAGATCGTCGCCGCGATGGCGGAGGCGGGCACCGGCAAGTCGCGCCTGTTCTACGAGTTCAAAGTTAAGAACCAATCGGGCTGGATGGTGCTCGAAACCTTTTCGGTCTCGCACGGCAAGGCGTCAGCGTATCTGCCGCTCATCGAGCTGTTGTGGAATTACTTCAAGATCAACTCCGATGACGACGACCGAGCGCGGCGCGAGAAAGTCACCGGCCGGGTGCTGGCGCTGGAGCGCACGCTTGAAGACACCTTGCCCTACCTGTTCGCGCTGTTGGCGATCGTGGAGGGCGAGGATCCGCTCGCACAGATGGACCCACAGGTCCGCAAGCGGCGCACGCTCGACTCGATCAAGCGGATGTTGCTGCGCGAGTCGCTCAATCAACCGCTAATGGTGATCTTCGAGGACCTGCACTGGATCGACGACGAGACCCAGGCCTTGCTCAATTTGCTCGCCGACTCGATCCCAAACTCCAAGATTCTGATGCTGGTGAATTACCGCCCCGAGTACTCACATCAGTGGAACAGCAAGACCTACTACTCACAGCTGCGGCTCGACCCGCTCGGCAAAGAGAACGCCGACGAAATGCTGAGCGCGATGGTCGGCGATTCGGCCGAGATCCGGCCGCTCAAGTTGCTGATTATCGAGCGTACGCAAGGCAACCCGTTCTTCATGGAAGAGACGGTGCAGGTGTTGCTCGATGAAGGCGCGCTGGTGCGCGAGGGCGCGGTGGCCCGGCTCACCAAGCCGCTGGGCGAGTTGAAGATTCCGCCCACCGTGCAGGCGATCCTGGCCGCGCGTATCGATCGGCTTTCCAAAGCTGAAAAGGAGTTGCTGCAGACGCTGGCCGTACTCGGCAAAGAGTTCCAGCTGAGCCTGATTCGGGCGGTCATGGGCCAGTCCGACGACGACCTCAACCGCATGCTCAGCGAGCTTCAGCTTGCCGAGTTCATCTACGAGCAGCCGGCGGTCGGCGACGTCGAATACACTTTCAAGCATGCACTTACGCAGGAGGTCGCCTACAACTCGATTCTGGCGGAGCGCCGAAAGCAGCTGCACGAGCGAATTGGCGCGGCGATCGAAACGCTATACGCGGCAAGCCTAGACGATCACCTCAACGAGTTGGCGCACCACTACGTCCGCAGCGCGAACGCCCGTAAGGCGCTTGAATATCTGATGCTCGCTGGCGAGCGCGCCCTCGCGCGGTCGGCGCATCTTGAATCGAGTGACCACTTCGAGTCGGCGTTGAAGCTGCTCCACGGGTTTCCGGAAGACACCGACCTCAAGCTCAAGGAGCTGCGGATCGTACTGAATCTGGTGCAGTCGCTAAACTTTTTGCACGGTCCGGCAACGGATAGAGTTGAGCCACTTCGGAAACGGATGTTGGTGCTTTGCGACCAGGTCGGCGATAGCCGGCAGCGCATCTGGGCATACAACCTCGAGCGCGTCTCGCGAACGCTCTCCCAGGACTACAAGGGTGCGCTCGAAATCGCCGAGCGCATCCTTGAGATCGGCGCGCGCGAAGACGACGCCGCAGCGATCCAGACCGGGCACTTTTCTTTTGGGCAGACACTCCAGGTCACTGGAGATTTCATCAACGCGCGACGCCACTTTGAGGAAGGCTGGAAAGTCTTCTCCGAGCGCTCCGATGCCAGGTTCCATGCCGCTCTCGACGGGACCGTGGTGTACCCGGCTTCACTGGCCGTTGTGGTCTGGTGCCTCGGCTACCCGGACCGGGCACTCGCGCTGGCACGCCAAGCGCTTACCGCCAGTTCTGCAAGCGCTCACGATTTTAGCGTGGTCCTGGCGACGCTCATGACGTGCGGCGTCTATCGCCAAGTGGGCGATGCCGCTCGGCATCGCGAAATTGCCGCAAGGGGCCTGGAGCTGGCCGAGAGCGGAGGGTTCGAGTTAATCACGCGCAATCTGCGACTGGAACAACGTTGGGCACGTTCCGAGATCGCTTCGCCCGACCACGAGCTCGACGATAAGGCCATTCTCTTGGCCGTGGGAAGCCTCCTGGCCCCGGGAAACCTCGTCGCTGCGCTCGTCGAACGGTCGGGCAAAGTTCGAGAGGGACTCGCTCTATTGCAGCCGGTGCTCGAAACGATGGCTCGAACGGGCGGCTTGGGAGACGAAGCAGAGATCCGTCGCGTGCGCGGCGAGCTGTTGTCGAAGTCCGCTCCCGCGAATGCTAACGAAGCCGAGCAATCACTTAGAGCTGCGATTGACGTCGCCCGTGGTCAGGCAGCGAAGTCCTTTGAATTGCGCGCGACGACCAGCCTCGCGCGGCTGCTCGACAAGCAGGGCCGTCGCAACGAGGCACGCGCGACGCTCGCCGACGTCTACAACTGGTTCACCGAGGGCTTCGACACCGCCGACCTGAAGGATGCCAAGGCCTTGCTCTCCGAGTTGAACGCTTGAGTCCTTGGACGGCGGCCCGCCTACGCGGGACGATTACGCGTCTTTGCGCGCGACGATCACAGTGTGCACCGAGAACGGGCTCTTCTTGCTGTTGCGCTCGAGCGTGATCCGGTGGCCCTTCAGCACGTCCTGTTTGCGCAGCCGCGTGGTCCATCCGAGCAGCTTGGTGACC
>DASQHV010000563.1:0-1922 GCA_035631915.1 Candidatus Acidiferrales bacterium
CTTCCTTGCCCTTCGGATCGCGGCGCGCACCCGCGTCGAACGCGATCGACAGCGTCACCATCGGCAGGTGATGCTCCTCGGAGACGAGCAGCACCGCACCGTTGCTTAGCGTCGAGCGCTTGATCTCGAGCGCCCAGCACGGTGCGACTGCAAACGCGAGCATCGCACCGACGATCGCGGCAACCGTCGCCACTTGCTTGATCGAGAGTCGGCGCGCGCTCATCGCGGCTCCTCGACGCCCGCTACAATCGCCGCCGCGTGCCTGACTTCACCGCCGCTGCGTCCGCCGCCTTCGCGCCGCAGCACGCCCGTCGGGATCAGCACGCCTTCCGTCATGTTCGTCGCGACCAGGTATTTTTTCGCGACGCGCTGCACGTCGGCCGCCGTCACCTTGTCGATTCCGTCCAGGTACTTGTCCGCGAGATGGTAGTCGCCGAGCATCTCGTACACGCCGAGCATTTCCGCCTCGCGCATCAGCGAATCCTGGCCGAACACGTACTGCGCCTGCTCCAGGTTCTTGGCCTTCTGCAGTTCGTCGGGCGGGGCCGGCGCGTCGCGCAAGGCGGCGAGTTCCTTCTCGACCTCGGCCTGCGTATCGGCGGCCTTCACTCCGGGACGCATCTGCGCCGACACCACGAACAATCCGGGATCGAACGACGTCATGTCGTAGCCGGCGCCGATATCCACCACCATCCGCTTTTCGACGACCAGTTTCTTGTACAGCCGCGAGCTCTGCCCGTCGCTCAAAATTTCCGACGCCACTTCAAGCGCATAACTGTCCGGGCTGGAAAGGTTCGGCACGTGATAGGCCTGCTCGAACGCCGGCAGATTCGCCGCGTGACGCAACTCGACGCGCCGCGTGCCGTCCTGCTCCGGCTCCAGCTCCGTCACCGGCGGCGGCTTGGGCCCGTTCTTGATCGCGCCGAACGCCTCGCTGACCTGCTTCAGCACCTGCTCCGCGTTGAAGTCGCCGACCGCGACGATTATCGCGTTTTGAGGCGAGTAGTAAACCGCGTGATATGCCAGCGCGTCGTCCAGCGTCAGCCCGTTCACGTCGTGGAACCATCCGATCACCGGCCAGTGATACGGATGCGCCAGATACGATTGCGCGCGCACCATCTCGTCCAGCGCGTCTTCCGGGTTGTCCTCGGTGCGCATCCGCCGCTCTTCCAGCACCACGTTTTTTTCGGAGTCGAAACCCTTGGGCTCGAAGTTCGCCATCCGATCCGCCTCGAGGCTGATCGGCACGTCGAGATGGTCCTTGTTGATCATCTCGAAGTAGTCGGTGAAGTCCGAGGTCGTGAACGCGTTGTCCATGCCGCCGTTGAGCTGGATGATGTTGGAAAATTCCTCCGGCTTGAGCTTCTTCGTCCCGCGGAACATCAGATGCTCCAGCAGATGCGACAGCCCGGTCTTGCCCATCTGCTCGTTGCGCGAGCCGACCCGGTAGAAGACGTTGAAGGTCGCGACCGGCGCCTTGTGATTTTCCAGCACCAGCACCTTGAGCCCGTTGGCGAGCGTCTGCGTCTTCACCCCGTCAGCGATTCCCGCGCTCGCCGGCGCCACGTTCGCGGCGATCAGAAACGCCGCGAACGCGACCGACTGCAAACTCCAAACGCTCGTTCGCTTGCGATTGCCAAAATGAATTGTGCGCATTGGTCCGATCATCTAAGTCCGCCGCTTCCAGCCAAGTCAAGGAACAAACTCCGCCAGTGCACGAATCGCGCGCCTCTCCCGCGCTCGCTTCAAATTGCATCCACCGACCAGTCCTTCTAGTATTGAATGACCACGATGCCGGAAATTGCCGAGAAGCCGCAGGACCTCTTCGAAATCAAGGGCGTGCTGACGAAATTCATGCGGATGTTGTTTCCGCTCGAATTCCGCATCGACTCGCTCGCCAACAGCGGCCCGATGCTCCCGTT
>DASQHV010000564.1:0-8499 GCA_035631915.1 Candidatus Acidiferrales bacterium
TGCGCCGCTGCGGTAGGATCGAAGCGGCCATCGCTGCGGTTCCGATCGCGGTGGAGCATTGTCAGTGGCGAATCGGGGTTCATCGGCAGCGAGGGCGCGAACGCGTCGAGGGGGCGCGGGCGCGCGGCGGCCGAGAAATAAACGGTCGCGGCGTGCGGGAGTCATTCTACTCGCCGGACTCGCGGTGCTGATTGCCGGCTTTATCACGCGCCGCGTGATGATCCCCAAGGCGATGCACTATGTTACGTACCGGGCGCCCGAGAATCCGCAGTCGCCGACCGCAGACGCGCCGCCGCCGGCCGGAACGACCCCGAATGCACAGAGCGCAGGCCAGGATGCGGCGCCGACGGGCGCCGATTCGGAGCATCTGACGGCCGGCGATCGCGATCAGTTGAACGCAATAATCAAGCGCAAGGCGAAGTGACGGGAGCGCATCGGCATGGCGGGCGAGATGAGTATCGCGGACGACCTGGGCTTCCGGGTCGAGCTCGAACGGCCGCCGGAGCGGATCGTCTCGCTAGTGCCGAGTTGGACCGAGACGCTGTTCGCGCTCGGCTTCAGCACCGAGGTGGTGGGAGTCACGAAGTTCTGCGTTGAGCCGGCCGCGGCGGTGGCGTCGATCGCAAAAGTCGGCGGGACGAAGAATCCCGACGTTCGCGCAATTGTGAAACTGGCGCCGGAGATAGTGATCGCGAATGCGGAGGAGAATCGGCGCGAGGATATCGAGCGGATTCGCGCAGCGGGAATCCCCGTGTTCACCACTTATCCGAAGACGGTGCCGGGCGCGGTCGATTCGATCCTGAGGATGGGGCGGGCGCTCGGGCGCAGCGCGGAGGCGGCGGCGCTGGCGCGCGAGATAACGCTGTGCGTGAGCGGAATCGAGGCGGGGCTCGGAGTGTGGAGCAAGCTCAGGCTGCGCGTGTTCTGCCCGATTTGGAAAAAGCCCTGGATGTCGTTCAACGGCGACACCTATGCGCATGACGTGCTGCGGATGCTGGGCTTCAACAACGTGTTCGCGGCGGCGGGCGAGCGCTACCCGACGACGACGATCGAGGCGGCGGTCGAGTTGCGGCCGGATATCGTGATCCTGCCGGACGAACCGTACGCGTTCGGCGAAGACGACGTGACCGAGTTGAAAACGATGCTGCCGGCGTCGCTGGCGCGGCGGGTGCTGATAGTCAGCGGACGCGACCTGCACTGGTACGGGGTACACATGGTGCGGGGGTTGAATTCGCTGGCGGAAAGGATGGCGCGGGTGCGCGCCGCGGTCCTATAATGCGGCTCGCGAGGCCGACGCGATTGCAAGGGAGTTCAGCATGTTCGCAAAAATCAGCCTGACAGCAGCATTTTTCCTGATGGTTGCGCCACCGATGGCGGGCGCGTCGATGAGAGTGCAGAACAATCCCGCGCGAGAGCCGGCGGTAGTTTCGCTGCCGGCGCGCGGCGTCGTCGTCGCGCAGGAGCAGCAGGAAGAGAACGAGAACGACGCCGAAAGCGACAACGACAACGATTCGAACGACAACAACAACGAAAATGAAAATCAGAGCGGCGACAACAGCCAATCGGATCAGCAGAACGCCGACGTCGGCGGGCAGATCCCGTCGCAGCAATTCAACACCGGTGACGGCCAGCCGGGCCAGGCGATACGGGTGCCGCCGCTGAGGGGCTATCCCGGGCAGATGGATCCGAACGAATAGCGCGACGTCCGGGCGCGGGGCGCGGCGGATTTGCGCGCGCAATCCAAACGCACTAACAATTTTCGTCGATAACGCGGCGTGCGCGGCGTTGTGCGCCGATTCGATCGTCAAGGAGAACAGCGATGGCGGGACCGCTCGATGGAATCAAGGTGCTCGATCTGACGAAGCTGGCGCCGGGGCCATTCTGCACGATGATCCTCGCGGACCTGGGCGCGGAAGTGTTGAAGGTCGAGGAGCCGGGACTGCCGACCGGGCGGCGTGCGGAGCAGGCGGGCGCGGCGGGCACGCAGGGGCTCGCGTCGGGATTCAGCGGGTCGCCATTCAACGCGATGAACCGCAACAAGAAGTCGATCGCGCTGAATCTGAAGAGCGCGCCGGGCAAGGAGATCTACAATCGGCTGGCGGAGAAGACCGACGTGATCGTCGAGGAGTACCGGCCGGGCGTGGCGAAGCGGCTGGGAATCGATTACGAGACGCTCTCGGCGCGCAACCCGCGGCTGATCTACTGCGCGATCACGGGCTACGGGCAGAGCGGGCCGTATCGCGACCTGGTCGGGCACGACCTCAACTATATCGCGACGGCGGGAGTGCTCTCGCTGTTCGGGCGGCCGGGGAATCCGCCGACGATCCCGCACAACCTGGTGGCGGACTACGCGGGCGGCGGGATGCATGGCGCGATCGGAGTGCTGGCGGCGATTGTCGCGCGGCAGCAGACCGGCCGCGGGCAATACGTGGATATCTCGATGATGGACGGCAGCGTCGCGCTGCTGGCGCAGTCGTTCGCGACGTTCTTCGCGGGCGGGCAGGTGCCGAAGCGCGGCGAGACGATGCTCGACGGCGGGATTCCGAACTACGCCGTGTACCTGACCAAGGACGACAAGTACATCACGATCGGCGCGCTGGAGCCGTGGTTCTTCGCGAACCTGTGCCGCGCGCTCGGATGCGAGGAATTTATTCCGCATGAATTCAACCCCGAGAAGCGCGGCGAGATCGCAAAGTTCCTCACCGACAAATTCAAGACGAAAACGCGCGACGAGTGGTTCGAAATTTTGAGCAAGACCGACATCTGCGCCGGGCGGATGCTGACGCTGGACGAAGTGCCCAACGATCCGCAGGTGCTGGCGCGCAAGATGATCGTCGAGGTCGAGACGCCGACGGGGCAGAAGGTCAAGCAGATCGGGGTGTCGGTCAAGTTGTCGGAGACGCCTGGATCGATCAGAACGCTCGCGCCGCAACCGGGCCAGCATACGAGCGAAGTGCTGGGCGCGCTGGGCTACAGCGCGGCGGACATCGCGCGCTGGCGCGAAGAGGGCGCAATCAAGTAGCGGGGCGCGTCGGAGCGAACAGATTTCCGAAACCTCACGCAGGTTTCGGACTTCCCGTCTCGATAAGAAGCGAATCGCAGAAGCCGGGCGCGAATTGCTCGGGCGGGCCGAAGGCGGTTAAGATTCAGCCATGCCGCAAAATCCACCATTGTTCATGCGAGGCCCGCACGATCCACTCCGAATCGAGCGCGCGGAGGGTGCGTGGCTCTACGCGTCGGACGGGCGCAAGATTCTCGACGCCGGCGCGGGCGCGGTGGTCGTCAATATCGGGCAGGGGCGCAAGGAAGTCGCGGAGGTGGCGGCGCGGACGATCGCGAGCCTTGATTATATCGTGCCGGTGTGGACGTCGCCGCAGCGCGAGGCGCTGGTCGACAGGCTCGCGGGATGGACGCCGGCGGGTCTGAAGCGATTCTACTTCACGAGCGGCGGGTCGGAGGCGGTCGAGGCGGCGCTAAAGTTTTCGATCCTGTACCACAAAGTGCGGGGCCATCAGTCGAAGCGCAAGATAATCGGGCGGCGATTTTCGTATCACGGCAACACGATCGCGGCGCTCTCGGCCGGCGGCAGCGGACGGCGCGCGGACTACGAACACGTCCTGCTCGACTGGCCGAAGATCGATCCGTCGTACTGCTACCGATGTCCGTGGGGCAAGACTTATCCGTCGTGCGACATCGAATGCGCGAGCGCGCTCGAAGCTGAGATTTTGAAGAACGGCGCCGACACGATCGCGGCGTTTATCGCGGAGCCGATGATGGGCTCGAGCGGCGGCGTGGTGCCGCCGGTGAAGGAGTACTGGCCGAAGCTGCGCGAAATCTGCACGCGACACGACGTGCTGCTGATCGCCGACGAGGTGATGACCGGCTTCGGGCGCACGGGGCGGCGCTTCGCGGTGAATCATTGGGACGTCACGCCCGACATCCTGGTCGGCGGCAAGGGGCTGACCGGCGGCTACATGCCGATGGGAATGATCGCGGTCAAGGACGCGATGGTCGAGGAGGTCGAGCGCGCGAAGGCCGACTTCATGTTCTACACCTACAGCTCGCATCCGGTGGCGTGCGCCGTGGCCGACACGGTGCTGGAAATAATGGAGCGGGAGCGGCTCGTGGAGCGATCGGCAGAGGTCGGGGCGACGCTGGGTGCGACGCTCAAGGAAGAGCTGTCGGGGCATCCGATGGTCGGCGACATCCGCGGCACCGGGATGTTCTGGGGGATCGAGCTGGTACACGACAAGCAGACGCGGGCGCCGTTCGCGCCGGAGAAGAAGGTCACCAATCGCGTGCTGGGTGCGGCGGTGCGGCGCGGGATGTTTTTCTATCCGGCGACGGGCATGGCGGGCAAGGCGGGGGGCGACGCGATGATGATCACGCCGCCGTTCACGATTGGCGATGCGGAAATCGAGCATATCATCCGCGTCGCGCGCGCGGCGCTCGACGAGATCCAGCCCAGCCTGTAACTTGACAGTCTGAAATCGCGAGCGGGGGAGAGACAGCGCATGGCCGATAGCATCATCGGGCCGAGTTCGCATTATTTTTATTCGCAGCGTTTGAAGCTGCATTACGTCGATTGGGGAAATCCCGACAAGCCGCTGCTGGTGCTGGTGCACGGCGGGCGCGACCATTGCCGCAACTGGGACTGGGTCGCGCTGGACTTGCGGCGGCATTTTCACATCATCGCGCCCGACCTGCGCGGGCATGGCGACTCGGACTGGGCAGTGGGCAGCGGTTACTCGATGATCGACTATGTGCTCGACCTGGCGCAGCTGATGAGCGCGGTGGCGCGCGAGCCGGCGACGCTGATCGGGCATTCGCTGGGCGGCGGAATTGTATTGCAGTACACGGGCACGCATCCGGACGCGGTGAAGCGGGTGGTTTCGATCGAAGGGATGGGCCCGCCGCCGGGGATGATCAAAGACACGCCGGCGTACGAGCGGATGAACAACTGGATCGGGCAGATGCAGACGCTGGCGCGGCGCAAGGCGCGCGAGTATCCGTCGATCGAGGAGGCGCTGGCGCGGATGATCGAGGCCAACCCGCATCTGACGCGCGAGCAGGCGCGCCATCTGACGATTTGGGGTGTGCAGCGCAACGAGAACGGCACCTTCTCCTGGAAGTTCGACAACTACGTGCACGCGACGTCGCCGTACATGTTCAACAACAAGGACGCGCGCGACATCTGGGGGCGCATCACGTGCCCGACGCTGTTGATTCGCGGCACCGAGTCGTGGGCGGGCGACTGGGTGAAGGACGGGCGTATCGCGGCGTTCAAGAATGCGGAGTCGGTGACGATCGACAAGGCCGGGCACTGGGTGCATCACGATCGCCTGGACGAGTTCCTGGCCGTCACGCATCGATTCTTGGGCGTGTGAGCGCGCGCGATAGGTACGGTCGCGCCGCGCGCCGGGACTGAGCACATGCGAATTCCGGGATTCGGACTGCGCAGCGATCAGTTCGACTACGTTCGCCTGATAGTGCTGGCGGCGGTGGTCGGAGTTCTGGCCGCGCTGGGAAATCTTGGCTTTCGCAAGCTGATCGAATTTTTCTCGTGGCTGTTCCGGGAGTTGGAGTGGAACGCGCTCGGAATCGGGCAGGGCGGGTGGCATCGCGCACTAATCCCGGTTGTGCTGCTGAGCGGCGGCGTCGCGATCCTGATTCTCGATCGGATTTTTCCCGAAGACCTGCTGGGCTACGGGTTCCCGGGTTTCCTGGAGATGGTGAACCTGGGCACCGCGCGGGTGAAGCGCAGATGGATCGTGGCGAAGGCTGCAGGAGCCAGCGTCTCGCTCGGCGCCGGCGCCGCGGTGGGACGCGAGGGGCCGATCGCGCAGGTGGGCGGTGCGATCGGGTCGGCGATCGCGCAACTGACGGGGCTATCGGCAGATCGCGCGAAGGTGTTGGTCGCGGCGGGCGCGGGCGCGGGAATCGCGACGACGTTCAACGCGCCGATCGGCGGCCTGATGTTCGCGCAGGAGATCGTGCTGCTTGGGCACACGGAATTGGCCAACCTGACGCTGCTGGTGATCGCGACGTTCAGCGCGGTGCTGACCTCGCGCGCGGTGCTCGGCAACGCGTCGGTATTCGACGCACCCGAATTCGTGTTGCGCAGCTATTGGGAGATGCTCACCTACGCGTTGATGGGTGCGATCCTCGGCGCGCTCGCCGCCGCATACATCCGGTTTTTCAATGCCAGCGCGGCGTGGTTCCGCAATTTGAAATTGCCGGTGTGGCTCAAGCTGCAGGCGGGACTGGCGGTGGTCGGCGTAATCGCGATCTGGCTGCCGCAGAATTTGTCGGACGGCTACCCGGTGATAAATCGGGCGATGGCGGGTGAATTCGACATCGCGATGCTGGCGGCGCTGACCTGTGCGAAATTCTTCGCCAGCAGCGTGTCGCTGGGATGCGGCGCTCCGGGCGGCGTGTTCGGGCCGACGTTTTTTATCGGCACCATGGCCGGCGGGACGTTTCAGCGCCTGTCCAAGATGTGGATTCCGGCGCTGACGGGACCGCGCGGATCGTACGCGCTGATTGGGCTCGGCGCTTTCCTGGCGGGAACCACGCACGCGCCGCTGACGGCGCTGTTCCTGCTGTGGGAGATGACGCGCAGCGACACGATCGCGCTGCCGGCGATGATCGCGACGATCGCGGCGCTGGTGGTGGCGCGGGCGATCGAAACCGAATCGATCGACGAGTTCCGGCTCGCGCGCGAGGGCAAGACGCTGCAGATCGGGCAGGAGCGGCTGGCGCTCTCGCTGATTCCGGTCAGCAGCGTGATGTCGAAGAACGTCGCGGTGCTGCGCGAGAACGCGTCGCTCAACGAGGTGCTGAGCGCCGCGGGCGAGACGCCGCAATCGACGCTGCCGGTGGTGGACAGCGAGGGCGAGCTGGCCGGCGTGATCGTCACGCGCGACCTGCTCTCGATGTTGGCGAGCGGCAACGAAGTGGGGCCGCTGGTCAACGCGTTCGACATTTCGAACACCAATTTCGCGACGCTTACGCCAGAGGCGAGCCTGGACCGCGCGAGCCAGATGATGGAGCAGGAAGTGATCGACGAGATACCGGTGGTGGATGGGCGCGGGCGACGGCTGCTCGGAGTGGTGACGCGGCAGCATATTGCGCAGGCGTTGAACCGCGTGTCGGTGTCGCTCTCGTCGCTGGCCACGCGCGATCAAAATATTTTCTGGGCGACGGGTTATCGCGTGACGCGGATCGTGGTGCCGGCCGCGGCGGCGGGCAAGACGGTGCGGCAGATGGATCCGCGCGCGCGCTTCAGCGTTACGGTGCTGGCGGTGCAGGCGGCGAACAATCCGGAGGGCGGGTTCGCACCGATCGCGCCGGATCGCGCGCTGAAGGCGGGCGACGAGATCGTCGCGGCGGGGCGGCCGTCGGACATTCGCAACTTTGCGCGCGAGTTGGAGCGCAGCGAAGAAACGCCTACGGCGCCCGGTCAGCCGGCGCCGGGAAAGACGTAGGGCCGTGCGCGTCCGGCGCGGAGCTCGACGCAAAGATCCGCGACGGTCGCGGCTGTGCGCTCGAGTTCGGTGGCGACCGTCATGAACCATTTCGCGGTGGCGAAGTGCGCGTCGCTGCCGCCGACGGCGGTGAGTCCGAGCTTCAGCGCCGCGTCCTGGGCGCGAGAGTTCTCGTCTTCGGAATTCTGACCGTTAAGCACTTCGACTGCGCCGAGCGCGGCGCCGTGCCGGCTCAGCAGCGCGTCGAGCCGCGAGCCGAATCCCGACTCTCGAAACGGATGCGCCGGAATTGCGACGCCGCCTTCGTGATGAAGGACATCAATAAGATGTTCGCTCTTCAGCATCCGCGAGGTCAGGTCGAAGCGCCGCATCAGCTCGTGCGTGACGCCGAACATCAGCAGGTGGCCGAGGTCGGTGTCGGCCTCGATGCCCTTGAAGATCGCGATTCCGAATCGCTCGGCAAGCTCCGCGTATTTCTCGTCCAGCGCGGCGTCAGTCGGGAACAGCCGATGCTCGGTGAAGCAGATAGCGTCGAGGCGGACGCCAGAGCTCGCGGCGAACTGCAAATACTGCTCGGGCGCGACGTTGGAGTCGGAGGAGAGGTTGGTGTGGACGTGCAAGTCGACGATCATGGGAAGAAAGTTTCACATTCCGGGCGCGGGCACGCAAAGTAAAAGCGCGGCAGGGTCAAGGTTCGTCGGCGAAGGTGCCGCGGACCTGGATGTGATCTTCGAGCGAGTAGATGCGGGCGACGAGGAAGACCTGCGCCTGCACCATGATACGATCGGCCTCGGTCGGCACCGTGCCTGACAGCACGATGGTGTCGCCGTTCATCTTGAAGCGCACCGAACTGTAACCCATCGAGTCGAGAGCGCGGCGCAGTGCAACCAGGCGCGGCTCGGTGATGCCGGGCTCGGGCATCGCTGGCGGTCCGCCATAGTCCGGTGCGGACGGCGCGGACGGGTAGGTGCCGCTGTCGCCGTCGGAGTCCTGGCGCACGGACGAATGAAAT
>DASQHV010000565.1:0-5498 GCA_035631915.1 Candidatus Acidiferrales bacterium
GCTCGAGCGCCGATACCAGGCGCGCAAGTTCGTCGCCGCTGCTCGCGCGAATCGAAACCGTCAGCTCATCAGAGCCGAGTTCCTTCGGCAAGACAACCGAAATTCCGCGCGGAAGCTTCAATGCCGCAATCTCCGCACGCAGCCGCTGTTGCGTCCGCTTAAGGCGCGGAAACCTGATCGCGCGGATGGCTTCAACGAAGGCGTGCGCACGCGCCGGTGTCGAACCGGCAGAACCGGCAGCGCGATGAATCTCCTCCCGCTCGAGGACCGCTGCGACCGTAACGCGCTCGCGCACCGCTATCTCGTCGAGCATTTCCAGCGCAGCGACGATTTGACCCGTTCGCATCCTGAGCTTGCGCGCGAGGTTCAGAAACTCGTTGCGCGATAGCGCGTCGAGTCCGAGCCAGCGTTCGAGATGCGCCTGCGGGAGCCTCCGCTCCGCGGCGAGCGCGCGAATGCCCTTGTCAGCATCGGAGATGCTCACGCGCGATTCCCGCTTTGACGCACGCGTATCGAATTTACAGTGCAGTTGATTTCTTCGGATACGCCAGCACGCCAGTCCGCTGTCCGCGTTGCGACCCATCGGTAAAACTGTGCGTCAGCGACCTTGCCGCGCTTGTCGAGACCGCCTGCGTAGATTCGGGACTTCTCGGCCAGCACCGATACCGTCGCGTCGCGACGTGCGCCTTTCAGTCGCTCGTTCGCGAGCAGCTTGGTCAACGCAAGGATGCGGAATCGATCGATCGCCGGGGTCGTCGCCGACAGTTGATCCGGATGCCCTCCGCGGCGCGTCACCAGCGGCTCGTCGAGCAAGCCGACTTCATGATCGACCAGGATACGGAGCCAAAGGTCGTAGTCCTCCGCCGCGGTCATCGATTCGTCGAAACCGCCGGTCACGCGGAATAGGTCCGCGTGCATCATCACAGCAGACGGACTGATCAGGCAGGTCCGCAACGAATCGACGAATATGTCTCCGGCGCGCTTCCGATGCCGCTCGCCGGGGTTCACGCGCTTCCCGCCGCGAATCCAGATTTCGTTGGTCTGCGAGATGCCGAGCTCAGGATGCTCGCGCATGAACCCGATCTGTTTCGCCAGTTTCTGCGGCGACCACAGATCGTCCGAGTCGAGAAACGCGACCAGCGGCGCCCGCGCCAACTCGACGCCGCGGTTTCGCGCCGCCGCGACGCCGCGATTCGCTGTGCGCTCGTAGATGAACCGCGCGTCGGCTTGGAAGCATCGGGCGAGTTCCGGCGTGTCGTCCGTCGAGCCGTCATCGACGACGATCAGCTCGAACTCGACGCCGGTGTTGGCCAGAACCGAATCGATCGCCTCGCGCACCATCGCGCGCCGGTTGTAAGTCGGGATGACAACGGAAACTGAAACGGCGACGGTCATCGCGGGACGGCGATTTCGCGTGCGCCGGATTTCGCGGCGCCGGGTGCGGCGAGTTTGAGAATTCTGCGCCGGAGTTCCTCGATTCCTTCGCCGGAGGTCGCGGAACACAGAATCGGCGCGCCTATAGAGTCGAATCGTCGCACGGCCCCGGCGCGCTCGGAGCGGTTCAGCTTGTCGCACTTGGTCGCGACCGGAATCACGGCGATCCCGCGCTCGGCGGCCATTGCGGCAAGTTCCAGCTCGTCGCGTTGCGGACCGCGCCGGCAATCGATCAGGATCGCGATCGCCGCCAGGTTGTCGCGGCCTGCGATGTACTCGTTCATCATCGCCGCGATCTTGCGCGCGTCTTCATGCGCCATTTTGGCGTAGCCGAAGCCAGGCAAGTCGCAGAGCGCGAGCGATTCGCCCACGGCGAAAAAATTCAGGCACCGCGTGCGCCCCGGAGTCTTGCTGGTTCGCGCGAGGCCCTTGCTGCCGGCCAGCGCGTTGAGCAGCGAGCTCTTGCCGACGTTCGAGCGCCCCGCCAGCGCGACCTCCGCGCGTTTCCATCTCGGGCATCCGCTGAGCGCGAACGCGGACATCACGAATTCTGCGGCGAAGCGGGTCATCTCAATGTCGTTCGAGTCGCGGGCTAGTCCGCCATTTCGATTCGCGGCGGAGTCGCGTCGGCCGCCGGCGATTCCAGACGCGCCAGCTCGGCGGTCAGCGCGCTGCGAAATTCGCGCAGCTTGATCCCGCGATGCCGATCAGGATAGGGCGCCAGAAAATTCAGCGCGGCGCCGAGATGCAGCCGCGCGCTCGAAAGCTCACGCTGCCCGAGCTTGTGATTCGCCACCGCCGCGCGCAGCAGCCCGCGGTAGAAGTCCCAATCGCTGGTGTCGCCTTCGAGCAGGTCCATCGCCGCTTCCATCTCTTCATGCGCTTCGAAAAATTCGCCGCGATTGAACAGCTCGACGCCGCGCGCGTAGTGCGCGTCGATTTCAGCTGTCGCGTCGGTGTCGTCCACCGCCTGCCGCACCGTCGCTCAGGGCTCCTCGTCGCTCGAATCGCTCTCGTCGACGGTCTTGACGTTCAGCGCTTTCTTGAGTCCTTCGAGCTGCGCGATGAAGACACCGCGGATGACCTGCTTGATCACGCCGTCTGGAACCGGCACCTGCTGCAGCAACCTGGTCGTCTCGTGATAGTCGATAAGCGTGCTCGCGCCCTCGTCGCCCAGCTGATACTCGGCGTGCGTGTCGAGCAGCGGATTCTTCACCGTGTGATAGACGATTCTCTTCTGCTCGGGCAGGTACTCGAACTCGAGCTGGGTGGTGATCGCCTGGCCACCCGGTCCCGCGATATCCATCTCGACGGTTTTCTTGTTCCCGTCCTGCGCAATCACGCGCACCGCTTTGACCTGATCGCTGTGCGTGTTCTCGATATTCCGGATGGTGCTGAAGACGGTCTGCTCCGGCGCCGGGATTCGAGCGGTGAAGTCGGCGTGCCAGACGTCGCCGTCGTGCGCGATATTCTCCGTCAGCAAGCCTGCCTTCTGCGCGCGCCGCGCCTGGTGGTAGCGCCATCCCGCGAACGCGACGATCGCGACCACCAGCAATGCGCCGAGTATCTTAAGTAATTTTTTCATTGCGACATTCCGATTTCTAACGGCTGAACGTTCCGATCAACTCCGCACTGGCGACGACGTGCCCATTTATCGCGGCCTCCAGTGCGGCCGCATCCACCTTCTCGCCGAGATTCAAGGTCGAGTCCAGCGCGAACAGCCGGAAGTGATAGTGATGGACGCTTCCCGGCGGCGGGCACGGGCCATTGTATCCGAAATGTCCGAAGTCGTTCATTCCACTGCGCCCACCACCGTCGATTTGGCCCCCGCGCGCGACGCCCTGCGGCATCGAGGTCCTCGCGGCCGGAATATTGTACGCGACCCAATGAATGAAAGTGCCTCCCGGTGCGTCTGGATCCTCGACGATCAGCGCGAAGCTCTTCGCGGAGGTTGGGGCGCCGCTCCATGAGAGTGGCGGCGACACGTCGGCTCCGCTACAAGAGTAGTCGCGCGCAATCGGTGCGTTGGGGGCGATCGCGGTGCTTGAAAGAACAAATTGTCCGTACGCGGGCGTCGATTTTCCGACTCCGGTCGCGAGCATCAGCACCACGCCAGCTATTAGAGCAGTTCGCGGAATGGCCCTGACGATTTGCATTGATTGTACGATCCGAATGAAATATTTACCCACAATGGTCAATTTCATAGCATGAGGATCGTCCAAAAAGGCGCGCTTTCGCCCTCATTGCGTGGAGATTGGAGCGCAATGTGTCAAAAATCCTCGTACGCTCCTCTTGACCGCCGACGTTGATTTTGAGAATTTCTAAGAGACTCATGGTGGGCGTAAGGGAGCGGATGGTCGATTCGACAGATGAGGAAGCGAGCAGTCAACCTTGGGCGGAAGCGGCAGACGGGGCTATCCTTACCGGGAGAAAACATGGCTAGTGAATCCAAATACAGCTTGCCGCGCGTGATGACGGTGAAGGAACTATCCGATTATCTGCGCGTGCATCCATCGACAATCTACAAGCTGCTGCGTCGAGGCGAGTTGCCCGGCTTCCGCATCGGTACCGACTGGCGCTTCAACGCCGAAGTTATCGATCGATGGTGCCTGGAGCGCAACATGAAAGCTCCGGACGGCGGCTCTTCCAGCCAGAACTAACCAGCGCACTCATCCGCGACGCAGACATCGCTGACGCGGGCACTCGCCCGCGCGCGCGTGTCGCCTCATACGGGGCAAGAGCATTCGCGGTCGCATCGGCGCGGCATGGCGTCGTCACTTCGCGCTTGACGTAACCACCGGTTGTGCCTCACCATACCGTTCGTTCAATGCTATCGCCAGTTCGCAAAAGTCCCGTGCGTGCTCCGCAGCCGGCGCGCCGGCGCGGGTCGCTTGACCAGGTGTTGGTCGACGCCGCGATGGATCTGTTCGCGTCGTACGGATACCGCGGCACCTCGCTCGCGCGCATCGCACGCGCGGCCGGCGTCACCAAGGGCGCGCTGTACTGGCATTTCGCTGATAAAGAGGAATTCTTCCTCGCGGTGGTGGCCAAGGTGCTGGGCGAATGGAACCAGGCCTTCAACAAGTCCGCGAAAATCGCGAGCGCCGCGGAGTTCCGCTCCGAGTTCCTGAAGATGTTCGACACCATGGCGGCGCTGAACGAGAAAAATCCGTGGGTCAGCCGCCTGCTGATAATCATCACGCTCGAGTCCCACAAGATCGGACCGCGCGTGCTGCGCGCGATGCGCAAGGCGAACCTGGACGGCTTCGCGACTTTCAGGGACTCGGTCGAGAGCGGCAAGGCAGTGGGCGTGTTCGACTCGGCGCTCGACACGCAGTGGGCGGCGACGCAGATATTCTCCAGCTACCTGGGACTGGCGATGCTCTGGTATCTGCACGGGCCGCGTTTTGATCTGCGCGTCTCGCTCCGGCGGCAGGCGCGCGAGCTGCTCCGCCAATGGAGCGCCGCGAAATGAAGGCCGGGCTCATCTACGAGATCGAGTCGATCAAGCCGCACGCCGCCGACCACGAGTACCGCGTATTCTGGGACACGATGCAGCAGATCGAGCTGGCCGATCGGCTCGGCTTCGACTCGGTGTGGACTGTCGAGCATCACTTCCTGAACGAATTTTCGTACTGCTCCGCGCCCGAAGTCTTTCTGGCCTGCGTGACGCAGCGGACCAAGCAGATTCGCGTGGGACACGGCGTGGTGGTGCTGCCGTTCAGCCATCCGGTTCGCGTTGCGGAACGAATCGCGATTCTGGACATCATGTCGAACGGGCGCGTCGAGTTCGGCACCGGGCGCGCGACCACGATGGACGAGCTGGTCGGCTTCGGCGTGCGTCCGGAAGATACGCGGCCGCGATGGGCCGAGGCGGTCGAGGCGATTCCGCGGATGTGGCGCGAGGATCCGTTCTCGATGCACGGCAAGTACTGGACCGTCGATCCGCCGGTGTCGGTGATTCCCAAGCCGATCCAGAAACCGCATCCGCCGATCTGGGTCGCCGCGACCAATCCGACCACCTTTGGGCTCGCCGCGGAGCGCGGACTCGGCGTGCTGTGCTT
>DASQHV010000566.1:0-2494 GCA_035631915.1 Candidatus Acidiferrales bacterium
GGACGATCGTAGGTCGGACTTGACTATTTGTGTACCGCGCGCCGCCCGGTCAGCTCACACCTTTCCTATAAGGTCGCGTTCGACCTCGCCGACCTGGTTCATCAGCGTCTGTTCGCTCGCCGCGTTTGGCAGCAGGATCAAACGGCTGACGCCCAGGTCCGAGAATCGCTTCGCATTGTCGCGATCGATCTTGATGCGCGGTGTGACGCTGATTTCCAGTTCCTCGAACCGACGGTTCGCCGACTTGCACGCTGCGCGCAGTCCCTCGACACACTTGGCGGTCGAGTCGAGGTCGAGCGCAAACCCGTACCATCCGCGGGCCAGGCGCGCCGCGCGGCTGAAGGCCTCTTTCGAGTGTCCGCCAAAGACGATCTCCGGATGCGGGTTCTGCACCGGACGCGGCATCGCATTCACGCCCTTGAACTTGACCCACTTGCCGCTGAACTCCGGCTTGGGCATCGACCACAGCGCGATCATCGCCGCCAGGAATTCCTCTGAGCGCGCGCCCTTGTGATCGAACGGCACGCCGATCGCTTCGAACTCCGGCTTCAGATAGCCGACGCCGATCCCGAAAATCAGGCGCCCGTTGGACAGCACGTCGGTCGAGGCGAGTTCCTTGGCCAAGACGACGGGGTTGCGCTGCGGCAATATGATGATGCCGGTGCCGAGGCGAATCTTCGTGGTGTGCCCGGCGATGAACGACAGCGACGCCATCGGATCGAGCATCGGGTAGTCGGCGGCCACGGGCGACGGCGGCGCCTGCGGGTCGGGCAGAATCACGTGCTCGCCGGTCCACAGGCTCTCGAAGCCGGCGTTCTCCGCCGCGCGCGCAACCTGGGCCGCGAGTTTGGGAAATGCGCATGGTCCGTTGTTGATTCCGAATAGTCCGAATTTCATGGCGCGATTCTTAACACAGTGCGCGGCGCGATGGCCACTTGATGATGACGTCGCCCGAGCGACGCATCCCGACTCCGCAGCGGCCTACCCTGATGATGAATGTCGCGGCGCTGAATTGACCGCGCGCCGCGCGCATCATCATAATCGCTGCGACGGCCATTTCGCGGGCGGGTTGAGGAGATGAGACGCGGTGCGATGTCCCCAATGCGGTAACGACGCGCAACAAGGCGCGACCTTCTGTGCGCGATGTGGCACGCGGCTGTTCGCGCCCAAACCGGCCAACGTGCGCGAGTACGCGCTGGCGGTCTGGCGGCCATCGCTGTGGTACTACGCCAACGGGTTCCTGGTCGGCGGAGTTGTGATCGCGGCGGGCGGCCGCGTGCTGTACGCATATCCCGACCAGTGGCGCGGCGGCATGGGGTTGTTCGCGCTGGGCGCGTTGATGTTTCTCGTTGCGATCATCCGGTCGCGATCGATCAACTGGAACCTCACTTCGGACCGGCTGATCGAAAAGCGCGGGCTGGTCGCGTCGCGCCGGCGCGAAATGGAACTAGCGGACATCCGCTCGGTCGAGGTCAGCCAGCGCGTGGTGCAGCGGCTGCTCGGCCTGGGAGACATCACGATCGCGTCGGCAGCGAGCGCCGACTACGCAATCCGGCTCAACGATATCGGCGACCCGAACCTGGCGGCGGAAACGATTCGCAAGGCGCGGCTCAAGCGGCTGGCTTGATATGTCGAAACGGCCCGACCTGCGCTACGAACGACGGCTCTGGAAAACCGGCATCGATGCGGTGGCCGGCGTCGACGAGGCCGGCGTCGGTCCGATGGCCGGGCCGGTGGTCGCGGCGGCAGTGATTTTCTCGCCCGAGGCGTTCATCAAAGGGGTTCACGACTCCAAGCAACTGACGCGCGAGCAGCGCGAAGAGTTGTTCGGGCCAATCCGCGAGCGCGCGCTCGCCGTCGGCGTGGGAATCGCGGAGGTCGACGAGATCGATCGGCTCAATATCTACTGGGCGACGATGCAGGCGAGCCTCCGCGCGCTCGACGCACTGGGCCTCGCGCCGGGACACGTGCTGGTCGACGGCCGGCTGATCCCGGGGCTCGCGTTGCCGCAGACGCGAATCGTGGGCGGAGATCGCAAGAGCTTCTGTATCGCGGCCGCGTCGATAATCGCCAAGGTCACGCGCGACCGCATGATGCTCGAGTACGAGGCGCGCTACCCCGGCTACGGTTTCGCGCAACACAAGGGCTACTGCACCAACGATCACCTGGAGTCGCTGCGGCAGCTTGGCCCCTCGCCGATACATCGCAGGTCGTTCGCGCCGGTCGCGTCGGTATCGCAGCTGCGATTGCTGTAGAAGGATTCAGAACGCGCGGAAGATCGCGCGCCGGGATTCTTCGCTCCGCAGACTCCGCTCTAGAATGACACGGAGGGAGTGCGCTCGGCTCTGAACGATACGAAGGCGATACGCTCGGACGCGCAACCGCGTCGCGTCTTCGCGCCAATGTTCTAACAGGCCGCTGCGGCCGCATCCTGTTTTTCTCTCCTCCTCCCCCGAGTGCAGGGCTGGGCCCTCCCGTGGGCGCGGGGCGCGAG
>DASQHV010000567.1:0-8334 GCA_035631915.1 Candidatus Acidiferrales bacterium
CGGCGAAGGTGCCGCGGACCTGGATGTGATCTTCGAGTGAGTAGATGCGGGCGACGAGAAAGACTTGCGCCTGCACCATCATGCGATCGGCCTCGGTCGGCACGGTGCCTGACAGCACGATGGTGTCGCCGTTCATCTTGAAGCGCACGGAACTGTAACCCATCGAGTCGAGCGCGCGGCGCAGTGCAACCAGGCGCGGCTCGGTGATGCCGGGCTCGGGTATCGCTGGCGGTCCGCCATAGTCCGGTGCGGACGGCGCGGACGGGTAGGTGCCGCTGTCGCCGTCGGAGTCCTGCCGCATGGACGAATGAAAGAGGATGTAGCCGAGCAGGAAGCACCCGCCGACTATGTACATCATGCTGCGGCGCCGGCGGCCGCGGCGATGGTGATGAGGCTCGAGGATTGGGCCGGGGAAGTTCATCGGCGGCGCGACTTCGTCGAGCACGATGGTCTGCGCCTCGGCGGTCGAGCGGTCGCCCGCGCGGAGAGTTCCGGTGACGTCGGCGGCGCAGAACGAGCAGTAGTTGGAGTCGGTGGGGATGGCGCGTCCGCAGCGTGGGCACATCGCGTCGATCGCGTCGGTCAGAATCGTGGGCGCATTGGGCGCGGCCGGCGGAGTGCCGCCGCTGAGAGGCAGCTTTAACTGCGGCCGCGGTTTTCCCGCGGTGCGCCGGGCTGTCGCGGGTGCACCGGCCTTGATCGCTTGCAACTGCTCCTTGAATTCGGCCGCGTCGTGGATGCGCAAAACGACGTCGTACTTGAGGGCGTGATCGACAAGGTCCGCGAGTGCGGGCGTCGCGTTCGGGCAGAGCGTGTGCAGCGGCGGAAAGCTGAACGGCGGCTCGAGCGCCGGGTCGCGGCCCGACAGCGCGTGATGCATCGTGGCGCCGAGTGCGTAGAGATCGCTGCGGGCCTCGGCCTTGCCGCGATACTGCTCGGGCGGCGCGTAGCCCTGCGTACCGATCATCGTGGCGTTGCTGAGCGGCTGGAACAGTCGCGCGATTCCGAAATCGATGAGCTTGACCAGGCCCGACGGCGTGATCATCACGTTCGACGGCTTGAGGTCGCGGTAGATCACCGGCGGCGAAAGATTGTGCAGGTACTCGAGCGTGTCGAGCACCTGTAGCGCGAAGTCGATCACGTCGCGCTCGGGGAGCTTGCCGCCGGCTGCTTTGAGCTGGTCCTCAAGCGTCGTGCCCTCGATGTATTCCATCACCAGGTAGTGATGGTTCTGATCGCTGAAGCGGTCGAACACGCGGGGAATGTGCTCGTTGCTGAGCTGCGCGAGCATGTCGGCCTCGCGCTGGAAGGCGGCGATGGCCTGCTTCTGCATGTCGGGGCTGGTGAAGCTGTCGACCATTTCGGCGAGCGCGCAGGGGCGCGCCGCGAGGCGGAGATCCTCGGCAAGGTAGACCAGCTTCATCCCACCGCCGCCGAGCGGGTTCATGACGCGATAGCGGCCGCCGATGATGGTGTTGGGAGCGATCATCAGAACACTACGAATCTAAGCACGATCGACACGCCCCGCCGCAAGCGGTGCGAGGTCATCGCACGAGCGCATCTTGGCGAATCGCATCGGCAAACGCAGCGTTCGCCGCGCACACTACATGCAGGATCAAGCCGATCGGGGGCGCCGCCGTCCACCAGAACATCACGCCGAAGAACCAGAAAATTCCCTTGAACGGTTTGCCGCGATAGATTTGCCCGACGCCCGGAACGACGCTTAGCAGAAGCGCGACCACGGGGCTGTAACCGGGATCGCGCGGGAGCAACGGGAGACGCTCAAGTGGCGCGCCGCAGGCCTTGCAGAAGCGCGCTTCAGCGACGACGATCGCCTGACCGCATCGCGCGCAGAAGCGGGGGTTTTCGAAATCCGAATCAGGCACGGAAAGTGAACGGCGCGTCGCCGAACCTCAACGCCTCGCCGTCCGAGACGCGCGCAGATTCCGTCACGCGAGTGTTGGCAACGAAGGTGCCGTTCTGGCTGTTGAGATCCTTCACCGAGAAATTGCCGTTGACGTTCTCGATGCTCGCGTGATGGCGCGAGACCGACGAATGACTCACCACGATTTCGTTGTCGAGCGCGCGGCCGATGCGCGTAGCGGCGCCGGTGCGGAGCGGGTAACGCTGCCCGGACGCGTCGACCAGGCAGGGACCCGTCACCACGGCGTTGACCCCGGCAAGTCGGCTCGCGATGTGCGCGGGATTCACCGTGTCGGCGCTCAGCGTCGCCTGCTGAACGGCGGGCGTCGAGGTGCCGCGCAGATGGAACTTCAATTCGTAGCCGCCGATGCCGATGCGGTCGCCGTCGTGGAGGTCGACGGTCTCGATTCGCGCACCGTTGACGAAAGTTCCGTCCTGCACGGCGAGATTCTTGATGACGTAGTCGGCGCCGCGGCGCTCGATGACCGCATGGCGCTGCTGCACTGAAGTATCGCCGAAGAGGCCGACGGGATTTTCTTCGGCGCGTCCGACGGTCGCGCGCACGCCTTCGATTCGGTACTGCCGGCCGCGCAGCCGGCCCTGCTCGACGGTCACCCAGGCCGCCTTGGTGAGTTCCTGCACCAGGCCGATGAAGAGTCCGATGAACAGGCCGATCGCGCTGAGGCCGACCAGGCGCGCGAACAATCCGCCGCCGGTGATCAGGTTCAGCAAGTCGAAGGTGAGCCCGCCGATGAATCCGCCGACGACGCCGCCGGCGCCACCCTTCAATATGTTCGCGAGCGCAAGCGTTGCGATGCCGACGCCCGCGCCGAGCATCGCGCCCATCATCGTCCAACTCATCACGCGGCCGAAGACGAGGTAAATCATCGAGCCCTGCCGGTTCACGCCCCATCCGCCGGCGTCGAGAATCGCACTGAAGATCTGATTGGAGAAATAGTTCGCGGGAAGGGCGAGCAAGGTGCAGATGATGAAACCGCGGATGAAACGGCGCTGCGATTCGGAATTGACCTCGAGCTTCTGGCCCTCGGCCGCGACGATGAATCCGCCGACCAGCCCCGACAGAATCGCCATCGCAACGTACGAGGCGATGACGGCGCCGGTCGAGAGTTGTTCGGTGAGCGAGTGGCCGTGGCTGGAAAGCTCGACGGGAATCCAGCCGAGCGCGCCGCCCGCCAGGCCCGCGAGCGCCTTGAACGCAAGCTCGCGCCCGTTGAGATTGGCACTGCGGAAGGGTTCGAGAAGCGAGTTCAAGTTATCCTCGGCATGAAAATCGCTGTCGAGAATATAATAGCGGGCGAAGCGGCGCCGGAAAACGCCGGACGAATCACGCGCCGATGACGACGCTCAAGCCGAGTGTGCGCGGACGAAGTCGAGGATCACCGAGTCGAAGCGCTCGCGCTCCTCGACCTGCGGATTGTGGGCGCTCGACTCGAAGATTTCGAGGCGTCCATCCGGCACGCGATCGATCGACTCGGCCCACAACTCGACCGGGCACAGGTAGTCGTAGCGGCCGGAGGCGGCGAGCAGCGGGACTTTGATCTCGGGCAGGCGGGGCACGATGTTCCAAGTCGAGCCGTGCTCGAAGATGATCAGCCGCATGTAATCGGCTGCACCCCGCGGCATCCCACCCCACACCTTGGAGACGTCGAATGTCGGATCGTGCCATCCAAGCGGCGCCATCGCGATGTACTGGCGGATCGAAACCTCGTCGGCGCTCATTTTACTTTTGTCCATCGCTTCGAATTCGGCGTAGCGGCGCGCGAGGTCGGCCTGGGCCTCGGCGCTTGCCTCCTTCTGCCAGCGCTGCTGTCCGAACGCGAACGCGCGGGAAAAATCGGGCGAGCTGCACGCGGAGATGGCGGCGAGGCATTGCGCCGGGTGACGCAACGCGTACTCGACCGCGATGCAGCCGTGATTGGAGTGGCCCAGCACGATCGCGCGATTCAAGCCGAGTGCGGCGCGGACGTCGTCCACGTCGTCGGCGAGCGATGCGAAGGTCGAGCCGGCGATAGCTCCGGTCGAGCCGCCGGTGCCGCGCATCTCGACGTAGATGAAGCGCATGTTTTGCGGCAGTCGCGCGGAGAACGTGTTGCGGTAAAATTCGATTCCCGCGCCACACGGAACAAAAACGGGGACGCCCGCGCCCTGCTCGACGACGCGAAGCTCGGCGCCTTTGACGGGAACGAGATATTCTTTGGTCGCGATCGCGGGCTGGCTCATGGCTCAGACATAACCAGTTTCAAAAGCGAAAACCAAGCAGCAGGCGCGCGTCGCCAAGTTGCCCGACTCGGCTCAAACAAGGCATCATGCCGGGATATTCGTTGAAATAAATCGGCGCGACGTGCGAGTCGCGCAGCACGATTGGAGACAAGATGGCAGTTGAAACCCTGGTGCCTGAAAAGTTCGGCCCATTGCAGGGCGTCAAGATCGTCTCGACCGGGACGCTGATCGCGCAGCCGTTCGCCGCGGAATTGGCGGCCGAGATGGGCGCGGAGGTCATTCAGATCGAGCGGCCGGGGGTCGGCGACACGGGCTGGCGCAATATCGGAATCCGGCTGAAGAGTCGCGACGGCAAGTCGGCGGTCGCGACGACGTGGGTCCAGGAGCGTCGCAACGTATTTTGCGTCACGCTGGACTTGTCGAAGCCGCGGGGCCGCGAACTTTTTCTGAAGCTGGTCGCGCGCGCGGACATCTGGATGGAAAGTTCGAAGCCGGGAACCTATCCGAAGTGGAACCTCGATGACGCCACGATTTGGAAGCTCAATCCAAAATTGGTGATCACGCACGTCTCGGGCTTCGGGCAGAGCGGGGATCCCGACTACGTGCGTCGAGCGTCGTACGACGTCGTTGGGCAGGCGGTTGGCGGCATGATGTATCAGACCGGGTTTCCCGACCCGACGCCGCCGACGCGCGCCGCGCCGTGGACCGGCGACTACCTGACCGCGCTGTTCACGATGTGGTCGTCGCTGGCGGGGCTGACCTATGCGCGCGCGACCGGCAAGGGGCAGGCGATCGACGTCGCGCAGTACGAGGCGATTCATAAAACGATGGGCGGCACGATGCTGGAATATTTTCAGGAGGGCGTGGTGCGCGAGCGTTCGGGAAATCGCGCGCAGGGCTTCCAGCCGCTGGATTCGTTCGCGGCGAGCGACGGCTGGGTGGTGATGGGCGCGCTCGGCGAAGTCTACGGACGCATGCTCAAGGTGATTGGCCTGGATCCGGCAGATCCGCGCTGGGAGACGGCGCGCACCCAACTCGAATCGATCGAAGGAATCGAGCTCGACGCGATGCTGCGCGGCTGGTTCTCCGAGCGGACGGTCAAGGAAGCGGTGGCTGCGATGACGGCGGGCAGCGTGCCGTGTTCGGCGATCATGTCGAGCAAGGACATGGCGGAGGACGCGCAGTATCGCGCGCGCGATGTACACGTCGAGTGGGAGGACGGGCAAGTCGGGCGGGTCAAGGGCATCGGCATCGCGCCGAAGTTCTCATTGACGCCGGGAAAGATCGTGCGCGGCTCAGTGGCGGTCGGGCACGACAACGAGCGCGTCTATGGCGAGATGCTGGGCGTGAGTGCGGAGGAAATCGCGTCGCTGAGGCGCGACAAGATCATCTAGCGACTTTCGTCATGAAGGTCTCGACCGATTTTCCGAACGACGACTCGTCGGGATAGCGGCCGAGGTCGAGAATGAAGTAGGTGGCGCCGGCGTCTTGCTCCTGCGCGACGCGGGTGCGTGCGGCGGCCACGTCGTCGAGGCGAAGACCGCGTCGGACCACGATCTCCGGCGCGGGACGACCGGCGGCGTCGGCACGCTTGCGCAATTCGTCGACCTTGGGCTTGAGTTCCGCCGCCGGCAGCATCGGATGCCATCCGTCGCCGAACTTCAGCACTCGATCAACAGCGGACGGGCCGTTGCCGCCGATCCAGAGCGGCGGGCGCTTGGGCCGCGGCAGAAATACAAATGAGGGAAATTTAACCAGCGGCCCGCTGTATGCGCCGGGCGTATCGGCGGCGAACAGATGATGCACGACGGCGAGGGTCTCGTCGGTGACGCGGCCGCGCTGTCGGAGATCGGCGCCGAGTGCGTCGAACTCCGGCTTCATCCATCCCACGCCGACGCCGACGATCATGCGCTCGCCCGAGAGTTCCTGGATGGTGGCGATCTGCTTGGCGGTGAGGACCGCGGGTCGGTACGGGATCACCAGCACCGAGACGCCGAGCCGAATCCGGTCGGTAGCGCCGGCGAGGAACGCGAGCGTCGCAAGCACGTCGAGATAGCGGCCGCCGCTGCCCTCGACCTGGTCGGGTGGGATGCACAAGTGGTCGGAAACGAAGAGTGCGTCGAAGCCGGCCTGCTCGGCGATGCGCGCGCAGGCGCGGATGGTCGCGCGGCTGGATTGCGGACCCATGTTTCGGATGGCGACGCCGAATTTCATTGCGAGAGCTCCCTCGGAAAATTGCGGTGCTACGTTTCCGAGACTGGCAAGCTCGCGCGCGTCCAGTCAAACTATCCGCGATATCTCGTAAAACATCGGAGGCGACGCGCGTGGGCCGGCCATCGGCGAAGCAACGCAAACCTTATAACAGCGACGCGATCCTGGACGTGGCGGTGCGCGTGTTCCGCGAGCGCGGTTACGATGGCGCCACGCTCGATCACGTGGCGCGCGCGGCGGGCATCACCAAGGCGAGCATCTACTATCACGTTCGCAGCAAAGAGCAGTTGTTGGCGCGCGGCGTCGGGCGTGCGCTCGACTCGCTGTTCGCGGTGTTGAGCGAGCGGCCGGCAAAGAAGGGCCGCGCCGTCGCGCGGCTCAAGTACATCGTTCAGAGGACGATCGAGATAACCGTCGATCAGCTGCCGGAGGTCGCGCTGCTACTGCGGGTGCGCGGCAACACGCGGGCGGAGCGGCGGGTGCTTGAGGCGCGGCGTCAGTTCGACCATCTGGTGGCGGCGCTGATGCGCCGGGCGCAGCGGCAGGGCGACGTGCGCGCCGACCTCGATCCGCGGCTGGCGACGCGGCTGCTGTTCGGGATGCTGAATTCGATCACCGAGTGGTACCGTCCGGGCGGCGCGCTCGACGCGCCGGAAATAGCCGCCGCGGTGTTCAGGATCGCGTTCGAAGGCTTGGAGTAGCTCACGGCGTTTCATTGACAAATCAACCGAATGGTTGGTAGGTTAAAAGATTGAGGAGAAAGCGTCGATGAGCGAATTTGAGATTCCGCAGGGCGGCCTGGTTCCGGCGCCGCCGGTCGCGCAGCCGAACATATTTCCGCTGGAGTGGCGCACCGAAACGCCGAAACTGGCGGAAATTTACGAGCGCGCCAAACGCGAAGGCTTCAACCCCTCAGACATCAACTGGAGCGAGCTCACGCCCGAGGCGTGGAGCGACGACGAGAAGGTCGCGATCATGTACTGGTGGGCGCTGCTCTCGAACTTCGACGCGTCGGGTCCCGCCGTGTTTGCGCGCGCGACGATTCATGCGTTCGAGATGCACGAGGAAGATCCGGTTCGCAAATGCTTCTTTTCGATAACGCGCGACGAGACCAATCACGAGGAGGTTTGCGGCCGCGTCATCCAGCGCCTGGTGCCCGGCGGACCGCAGAACTTCAAGCCGCAGAGCGAGCTGCAGCGCGTCGCGCTCAACAATATCGACTGGCTGTACCATAACGGCGGCCGCTACTGGACCGGCTACAATCGCGCGATCGACCGCTATCCGCTCGCCGTCATCTTCACTTCCTTCATGATGGGCGAGGTCGCGTCGTCGACGCTGTTTCACGGGATGTCGCGTGCGACCACCAATCCCACGTTCCGCGAGATCTTCACAAAGATCGGCCGCGACGAATCGCGTCATCTGCAGATTTGCATCACCCTGCTCGAAAAGGAGTGGCCCGGACTCACCGACGAACACAAGACGTTCATCACCAAGCAGCTTCGCGCGGGGTTCGTGTTTCTCTCGATGGTGCTCTGGGAGCCGCCGAAACAGTTCTGGGACGTGCCGGGATATTTTCTGCACAACCATCGGATTCTGTTGCGCGTCGCGCGCGAGGCGGGACTTGGCAACCTGACGTTCGAGCAGCAGGCCGACAACTGGCGGCTTGCGATCGCGCGGGTGCGTAAGCTGGTCGAGCGCTGGGACATCCAGTTCCCGGCGATTCCCGAGCTCGACATCGATGGCGTCGACGTCGGCGATATCAGCGCGGAAGACATCATCCCGGTGTTCTAGCGGGGAGCAATCGCAGAACGCGCGTAGGATCGCGCGCCGGGATTCTTCGACTCCGGCAACCTTCGCTCAGAATGACAAAAGAGACATGCGGACCCTTTCGCGTCCTCGCGCCAAGACTTCCTAGCAGGCCGTTTCGGCCGCATCTTGTTCCTTTCACCGGGTGCAGGG
>DASQHV010000568.1:0-1579 GCA_035631915.1 Candidatus Acidiferrales bacterium
AGCGTCGCGAACTCGTCGGGCTGCTTGAGTTCCTTGCGGGTTATTTTGTGACGATGAGTAGTCGGCGGCATCGAATGCTCCGGCGGGCGCCGCCCGGGAGAGGAGTGGAGGAGCCAGCGCGCGGGCGCTTACATCTTGTACTTGAAATCCTCGGGCGACATCCGCTCGAGAATCTCGGACCATTTGTCGCGCGAGACGCCGGCCAGGTTCTGATCGGAGGTCTGCTGCTCGCCCTGCTTCTCGTGCAGCTCGCTGGAATCCTCGAGCACTTTCTTGGCGACGTAGATGGGCGCCTTGGTGCGCAGCGCGAGCGCGATCGCGTCGCTCGGGCGCGAATCGATCTCGAGCGCCCTGCCCTCGCGCGTTTTGATCTGGATGCGCGCGAAGTAGGTGCTCTCGCGCAGCTCCGTCACCTCGACCGATTCCACCGTGCCGCCGAATTCGGTCAACAGGTTGCGCAGCAGATCGTGCGTCAGCGGACGCTGGGGCTTGATGCCCTCCAGCTCGGTCGCCATCGCGGTGGCCTCGAGCGGGCCGATCCAGATCGGCAGATTCAGCTTGTTGTCGGGATCCTTGAGGACGACTATCGGCATCTTGGTGGACGGGTCGAGCGTAATTCCTCCCACCATCATCAGGATAAAATCTTCGCGGTGACCGGCCATAGATGCGCTCTTTTCGCGATGCCTTTCAGCGGCGCGCGCGTGATTTACGCTCGAATTTCGCGCGTCGCCGGATGCAAATATCTTGGCCCAAAGGCGTTCCGTGGTCAACCGAACAAGCCGGCGAACGGCAAGGAAGCGCTCCCTCAGCCAACCACCAGGCGATCTACGACGCGATAAAGTTGGTTGAGATTGCGGCACTCTTCCACCATGTCGCAATGAGGCGCGTAGCGATCCATCTCGCTGTCGCCGAAGCCCCACGTGTTGCGGCTCTCCGGATTGAGCCAGATGACCTTCTTGGCGCGCTGGCGAATTTCGCGCAGGCACCAGTCATGCGGCAGATTGTAGTTGTTGCGCGCGTCGCCGAGGATGATGACGGTGGTGCGCTTGTTCACCGACCCGATGTGATCGGTCACGAAGTTGCGGAACGCGTAGCCGAAGTTCGAGTGCGCGTACACGTTGATGATGTCGCCCTTGAGCGCGACGTCGAGCGCCTCCTTGGCGTCGTTGTTGCGGAAACAGTCGGTAACCTCGCCGATGTCGGCGACGAAGATGAAGCTGCGCACGCGCGAGTAAAGATCCTGCAGCGAGTAGACAAACTGCAGCATGAAGCGCGAAGCGTTGCGCACCGAGTCGGAAACGTCGCACATGATGACGACCTGCGGCTTTTCCTTCTTGCGTTTTTCGAAGCGCAGCTTGAACGGCACGCCGCCGTACTCCAGGTTCTGGCGCAGCGTGCGCTTGATGTCGAAGCGGCCCTTCTTGGCGCGTTTGCGCCGCACGGTGATCACGTTTTTCAGGCGTTGCGCCAGGCGCGTGACCGCCTCGTTCATTTTCTTGAGCTCTTCCTCGGTCAGGTAGTAGAAGCTCTTCTCGCCGATTTGGTTGAGGCGCTGATCTTCCTTCTGCTTGATGTCGCG
>DASQHV010000569.1:0-9580 GCA_035631915.1 Candidatus Acidiferrales bacterium
GCATGCAATCGCGTCTCGCCGCGCCGCGCGCGTACGCTCACCAGGTCGCCGTTGCGGACTCCGCGCAGCTCAGCGTCGCTCGGATGAATTTCGAGCCGGTCTTCGGAGTGCATGCCGGCGTTCAGCGTGCGCCGCGTCTGAGTACCAACATTGTATTGAGTGAGTATTCGGCCAGTAGTCAGTATCAGCGGGAACTCGGTATTCGTGCGTTCCTCGGTCGGAACATATTCGGTGATCGTGAACTTGCCCTTGCCACGCACAAACTGCGCGACGTGCATGACCGGAGTGCCATCGGGCGCGGCATCGTTGCAGGGCCATTGCACGCTGCCGAGCCGCTCGAGCTTGTCGTAGCTGACGCCGGAAAACGTCGGCGTGAGGCGCGCGATCTCGTCCATGATTTCCGACGGATGCGCGTACTTCATCGGATAGCCGAGCGCCGTGGAGAGCTCGCAGGTGATCTCCCAGTCTTCCTTGCCGGCGAGCGGCGCTGTGACCTTGCGGACCATCGAGACTCGACGCTCGCTGTTGGTGAAGGTGCCGTTCTTTTCCAGGAACGACGAGCCCGGCAGAAAAACGTGCGCGTACTTCGCCGTCTCGTTGAGAAACAAATCCTGCACGACGACGCATTCCATCGCACGGAACGCCGCCGCCACGTGCTTGCCGTTCGGCTCCGACTGCGCGACGTCCTCGCCCTGCACGTAGAGACCCTTGAAGCTGCCGTCGAGCGCGGCGTCGAACATGTTGGGGATGCGCAGGCCCGGCTCCGGGTCGATGCGCACGTTCCACGCAGCGTCGAAGGTGGCGCGCACGACGGGATCGGAGATGTGCCGGTAGCCGCTGAACTCGTGCGGGAACGATCCCATGTCGCAGGAGCCCTGCACGTTGTTCTGGCCGCGGAGCGGATTCACGCCGACGCCGGAACGTCCCAGGTTGCCGGTCGCCATCGCCAGGTTCGCGATCGCGAGCACCATCGTGCTGCCTTGGCTGTGCTCCGTCACGCCGAGGCCGTAGTAAATCGCGCCGTTGGGCGCAGTGGCATAGAGGCGCGCGGCGGCGCGATCGTCGGCAGCCGGGACGCCGGTGATTTTTTCGGTCGCCTCGGGAGAATTGCGCTCTTCGGCCACGAAATGTTTCCACGCCGAGAACTCATCGGGGTCGCACCGCGCAGCCACGAATTCCTCATCGGTCAGATCCTCGGTGACGATCACGTGCGACAGCGCATTGATCAGCGCGACGTTGGTGCCCGGACGAAGCTGCAAATGATGCACGGCCTGCACGTGCGGCAGGCGTACGATTTCGGTGACGCGCGGATCGACCACGATCAGCTTCGCGCCATTGCGGAGCCGCCGCTTCATCTGCGCAGCGAACACCGGATGCCCTTCCGTGACGTTGGCGCCGATTACCATAATCACGTCGGCATGCATCACCGACTCGAAATCCTGGGTCGTCGCCGAGGTGCCGAACGCAGTTTTCAGTCCGTAGCCGGTCGGCGAGTGGCAGACGCGCGCGCAGGTGTCGACGTTGTTGTTGCCGAACGCCGCCCGCACCATCTTCTGGACCAGGAACGTTTCCTCGTTGGTGCATCGCGAGGACGTGATGCCGCCGATGCTGCCGCGGCCGTACTTTTTCTGGATTCGCTTGAACTCCGAGGCGGCATAGTCGATCGCTTCGCTCCACGAAACCTCGCGCCAGGGCTGGTCGATCGACTTGCGGAGCATCGGGCGCGTGATTCGATCGGGATGCGTCGCGTAGCCCCACGCGAAGCGCCCTTTGACGCATGAATGACCGTGGTTGGCGTGCCCGTTCGGGTCGGGAACCATGCGCGCGACGAAATCGCCCTTCATCTCGGCGCGAAACGAGCATCCCACGCCGCAGTAGCCGCAGGTGGTGACGACGCTGTGCTCGGGCTGCCCCAGCTCGATGACGGATTTTTCCATCAACGTCGCCGTGGGACACGCTTGCGCGCATGCGCCGCACGATACGCACTCCGACGCCGCGAAGGAGCCATGCTGGCCGGGGGAGACGACCGATGCGAAGCCGCGGCCGTCGATCGTCAGCGCGTAGGTGCCCTGCACTTCCTCGCAGGCGCGGACGCATCGCGAACACACGATGCACTTGCTCGGATCGAAGGCGAAATAGGGATTCGTCGCATCCTTCGCCGCGTGAAGGTGATTCGCGCCGCCCGCATCGGCGCTGCGGTAGCGGACCTCACGCAGGCCGACCGCACCCGCCATGTCCTGCAGCTCGCAGTTGCCATTGGCCGGGCAGGTCAGGCAGTCGAGCGGATGGTCCGAGATGTAGAGTTCCATCACGCCGCGACGGAGTCGCGCGAGCGCCGGACTCTCGGTGCGCACCCGCATGCCCTCGCGCACGGGCGTCGTGCACGACGCGGGAAATCCGCGCTGCCCTTCAACTTCGACCAGGCACAGCCGGCACGAGCCGAACGGCTCCAGCGAGTCGGTCGCGCAGAGCTTCGGGATGTGGATGCCGGCTTCGGCCGCCGCGCGGATTACCGAGGTGCCGGCGGGCACGACGACAGTTCGCCCGTCGATTTCGAGCGTGACCGTCTGCGCTGCGGTCCGGCGCGGTGTGGAAAAGTCGCTATCAGCGTGCGATCGCATTAGTGGCAGTTGCTCCCGCTGCCCGCATTGTAGCCGAAACCGCGAGTGAAAGGTCGTTGCCGATAAACTCGACGTCGGCCGGCGCCAGTCCGAAATCCTGAGGAAAATACTTGAGCGCGCTCAGGACCGGCAGCGGCACGAGCCCGCCGAGCGCGCACAGCGAGCCGAACTTCAACGTGTCGCAGAGGTCGCGCAGGACTTCCAGATTCTCGCGCGGCCTGACGCGGTTGACGATGTCGTCGATGACTTCCGTGCCGCGCACCGAGCCGATTCGGCAGGGCGTGCATTTGCCGCACGACTCGAGCGCGCAGAATTCCATCGCATAGCGTGCCATCCGCGCCATGTCGACGGTGTCGTCGAAGACCACAACGCCGCCGTGACCCAGAATTCCGCCGCGCGACGCGATCGAATCGAAGTCGAGCGCGACGTCGAGCATCGATTCGGGAAAGTACGCGCCGAGCGGACCGCCAACCTGCACAGCGCGCACCGGCCGGCCGCTCGCGGTGCCGCGCCCATAGCCGTGAATCAATTCGCGCAAGCTGATTCCCATCGGGATTTCGATCAGGCCGGGACACTTCGCGTTGCCGGCAAGTTGAAACGGAATCGTGCCGCGCGAATTGCCCGCGCCGAGTTCCGCGAAATAGTCGGCGCCGCGATCGAGAATGATCGGAATCGTTGCGAGAGAAATCACGTTGTTGATGATAGTGGGCTTGCCGAACAGCCCCTCGACGGCGGGGATCGGCGGCTTGAAACGGACCATCCCACGGCGCCCCTCGATACTTTCGAGCATCGCGGTTTCCTCGCCGCAGATGTACGCGCCCGCGCCGAGCCGGACTTCGATGTCGAAAGGGCGGCCGCTGCCGAGAACGTTCGCGCCGAGGTAGCCGCGCGCGTGAGCGCTCGCGATCGCCGCGGTAATCGCACGATACGCGTGCGGGTACTCGGAGCGGAGGTAGACGTAGCCCTGCGACGCGCCGATCGTGAGCGCCGCGATCGTCATGCCCTCGATCAGGACGAAAGGATCGCCCTCCATGATCATGCGGTCGGAGAACGTGCCGGAGTCGCCTTCGTCGGCGTTGCAAACGACGTACTTCGGCGTGGCCAGTGCGTCGAATGCCGCCTTCCACTTGATGCCAGTGGGGAAGCCGGCGCCGCCGCGCCCGCGCAGCCCGGACTTGGTCATGACGTCGACGACTTGCGTCGGCTGAAGTTCAATCGCGCGCCTGAGGCCGCGGTAGCCGCCGTGCGCGACGTAGTCGTCGAGCGAGATCGGATCGATCACGCCGACGCGCGCGAATGTAAGCCGAGTTTGCGATTTGAGCCAGGGAATTTCGTCGGCGATTCCGAGGCGCAAGCGATGCTGCCCGCCGTCAAGAAATTTCGCGTCGAAGAGCGGCGCGACGTCGGACGTCGTCACCGGTCCGTACGCGATTCGACCCGCCGCGGTCGCGACCTCGACCATCGGCTCGTTCGCGAACATCCCGCGCGAGCCGTTGCGGACGATTTCGACTTCGATGCGGCGGCGCGCCGCTTCGTTTTGGATCGCGACGGCGACGTCGTCGGCGCCGAGCGACACGGCGCTGGAGTCGCGCGGCACGAAGACTCGCATCGCCGTCACGGCTTCCCCATCCGCTCGACAATTTCGTCGAAGCGGCGCGGCGTGACCCGCCCGTGAATTTCGCCGCTGACTATGATCGCCGGCGAGCATGCGCAGTTGCCGAGGCAGTAAACCGGCTCGAGCGTGAAGGCGCCGTCCTTGCTGGTCTCGCCGAACTTGATTCCTAGCCGCCGCTGAACGTGGTCGGCCAACTCAACCGCGCCCATCGCCTGGCACGATTCCGCGCGGCACAGCCTGATCAGGTTGCGACCGGCCGGACTCTTGCGAAAATCGTGGTAGAAGCTAACGACGCCGTGGACTTCCGCGCGAGAGAGATTCAGTATTCGCGCCAGCGCGGGCACCGCGTCGGCCGGAACGTATCCGAAGCGTTCCTGCACCGCGTGCAGCATCGGCAAGAGCGCCGTTTGCTGACGCGGAAAGCGCGCCGCAATTTCCTCGATCGCCGCGGTGAGAGACGCTCCGCTGCCGTCGCCCGAGTGACTTGCGCTCATAATCAGTCCCAAGGTTCGCTATAACATGATTTCAGGACTCGGACACGAACCTCCAGCGGAAGCGGGGTTGAATCAGACGGTTGCATATTGCAACTTGGCGGAAGCGTTCGAATGCGCCAGAGTCCTTGGCAGGTGATCGCGATGATGCGCAGATTTAAATTCGAAGACGAGATGCACGAGAGCCTGCGATGCGTTCCGATGGCGGTGCGGCGCAAGCTCGACCGGGTCGGCCTGAAAGTCGGGCTCGAGCAGTGGAAGTCGCTCGACCGCGGTGAGCGGCTTGCGATTTGCCATCTGCCGACCGACGCTGCCGACGAGTGCGACGCGCTCGCGACGTTCATCCGCGAGGCGATGATGCGCCGCTTCGGCGTCGAGCCCAAACAATTGTCCGAAGCACAGCGCGCATCGGCAGAACCGCCGGCCGCACCGCCGCCGCGACTGGTCGCGCACGCAGCGCAACTGGGTTTCGACGTTGTCGGCGCATGGTCGCGCCTTGACAGTGACGAACGCTTCGCGCTGATGAAGATGGGCGACGCGGCGACGCCGAGCCACAACCTGGGAGCCGCGTTGCGCGAGTTCCAGGTGCCGGCGTGTGCGGGTCAGGCGCGCGCGAAGTGATCGAGTAGCGGCCGCCCACTGCCGAGCTTGAAGCTGGCTTTCAGAGCAAGCGTCACGAAACGCATTGCGCCGCGCACCGAATCCTCCAAACTCTCTCCGCGCGCCAGGTACGCGGCGATCGCCGCCGCAAAGGCGCATCCGGTGCCGTGCGCGTCGCCCGCCCCGATGCGCGGCGCTTTCAACTCGATAAAATCCTTCCCGTCGTAAAACAAATCGGTCGCCGTCGAAGCGGATGGGCGATGGCCACCCTTGATGACGACTGCTTGAGCGCCGAGCTTGATGAACTTCCGCGCGGATTCGCGAAACGCCGCGTCCGAATCGAGCTTCATCTTCGTCAGCTCCTCGGCCTCGGGAATGTTGGGCGTGACGATGCGCGCGATCGGCACGAGGCGCCTGCGAATCGCGCGCTCGCCCTTGGGCCCGAGCAATCGCGCACCGCTGCTCGAGACGAGAACCGGGTCGACCACCGGCGCAGGCATCTTGAGCCGCACGATCGCGCGAGCAACCGTCTTGACGATATCGACGTTGGCCAGCGCGCCGGTTTTGACCGCAGCGGGAGCGCATTCGGCGGCGAGCGCCTCGAGCTGAGAATCGATCATCGCGGTCGAGACGTGCTCGACGTCGATCACCTTGGAGCTGTTCTGCGCGATCACCTGCGTGATGACCGAGTAGCCGTACACGCCGAGCGCGGCGAAGGTTTTGAGGTCGGCCTGCAGGCCGGCGCCGCCGCCGGGATCGCTTCCGGCAATCGTCAGCGCGACCGATCGTTTCGAATTTGCGGGGGACAATCTTGCGCTCTGATGTGTGCCCTAGATTGTATCCGACGCGCGCGCGAGGCGAAAGCCGGCGCCGAGTTGATCGAGCGCGAGCGCGCGCGGTATTTTGCGCCAGTGATTCATCCCAGGGTGCGACAGCTATGTCAGTGAGAGGCGAATCCGAGTTTCTCAACCTGCCCTTCCAGGAAAAACTCGAATTCCTCTACGGCCTGCCGGCGCGCCAGAAGCGCGACCTGATCCTCTCGGCGCCCGAGGCCGAGCGGCTGGTCCAATCGTTCTCGCCCGAGACGCTTTTCTACACGCTCAAGGAAATCGGCAGCGCCGACGCCGGCGACCTGCTGAGCCTTGCGGTGCCGGAGCAGGTGCGGTCGTTGTTCGACCTGGACTGCTGGATTCGCGACCGCCCCAACGTCTCCCGGATGCGCGAGTGGATCGAAGCGATGGCCGACGGCGGACGGCGGCGCCTGGCCGACGCGCTGATGGGGCTGGACATGGAGATGATGTCGATCCTGCTGCGCGGCTACATCCGCGTGCATCGCATCGAGGATGCGGCCTCGTCGCCGGATGCGACCGCGAATCGCTTCGCGCAGTTCGACGAAAACTATCTCATCGAGTTCATCCGCCACGACGCGATCTCGCAGCACATCTCGGATTTTCTCGAGGAAGCGTTCGAGCGCGACTACAACTACTTCGGCGGCCTGATGGAGGAAATCTACTGGGGCGTCGAGGCCGAGCTGGAGGAAGAGGCGTATCAATTCCGGCGCGCACGCCTGAACGATCGCGGCTTTCCCGATTTCTTCGAAGCGCAAAGCGTCTTCTCTTACATCAATCCCGCGCAATTTCTGCAGGTGCGTGCCGGCTACGAACCTCCGAGCCGCGCCGATCTGCCCGACGACACCGAAGTGATCGCGCCCGAGCTGGCGCCCGCGATTGCCGACGGCGACGCGTCGCTGTTCAACACGGCGCTCACCGCGGGCTTTGCCGCGCAGGGCAAGCGGCAGCTGCGCAGCGAGATGGCGATGGTCTCGAACCAGGTGCTGGTCGCGCGCGCTGTGGACTTCGGCGATCTGGATGCAGTGCGCGTCGCGGTCGAGATGACGCATCATTATCTCAACCTCGGGCTCGAGCATCTTGCGGGCGGCGACCTGCAAAGCGCGATCGAGCATCTGCGCGACACGCCGCTGAAGCTGCTGTTCCGCCTCGGCGTGAGCCTGACGATCGATCTGCGGACCTCGGCCGAAGCAACGATGCGTCGGCTTGGACTCACGACGGGCAAGGTGCGCGAAATTTCGTACCTCGATTCGCCGTATCGCGAGGCGCTGGCGGGATTCCTGATGCGTCAGCCGCGATTCTACGGGGCGCTGGACGGCAGCGGCGCCGTCGCGATGCGCGACTTCCGCACGATGCGCGATCTGCACCTGGGCTACGCGATTCTCGATCAGATCGATTCGGCGGCGGAACTGTTCCGCGCGATGTTCGCGATCGATATCGCGTCGCCGAATTTCCGCGCGCAGATGGCGGCGCGTGACATCCGCCTGAGTCAGCTGATGCTCACCGGCCTCGCGCGGCTGGCGCTGGATAACCGTCTCGCGATCGATCCGATCGAAGGACGCCGGCTTACCCAGATGCGCGCTGCGATCATGAGCGGGCAGCCCGGACGGCTGACCGACGAGTTTCACCGCAAGATAGATGCGGCGCTCGCCGAGCGGCTCGACGAGGCCGGACGCAAACGCACCGCCGAGTACCTGAACTCATGCTTGAATGTGCTCGAAGAAGAGTTCGCCAACCTGGGCGGTGAGCGCGAAATCGATCCGCGCTTCATCGAGAGCGTGCTGGTGCGCGAGGGCTAGCGCGCGTTCGAGGCGGAACCCGACGGGATTTCCAGCGTAACGACGCGGCGTGCGCCGCCATGAATCAGGATCAGTCGCGCCGCGCGGCCGGTGGCGGCGTCTGACGCGCCGCGGCTGAAATCGTCGAGCGCCTTGACCTCACGATTGTTGACCCGCACCACGATGTCGCCGCGCGCGATGCCGGCTTTCTCGGCCCTCGCGTCAACCGCGGAGATCAGCACGCCGTTCGCGTCGGAGTCGCCGAAGTAGCTCGCCAGCTCTGGAGTCATCTGCTCGACCGTGATGCCCAGCGCCCGCGCAGTTTCGGGCACTCGTCCAGCCCCGCCGCCTGCTACCGCTCCCGACGATGCGGCGGCGAACAGGCTCGCGTTGACGTAGATCGGCGCGCTGGAACCCATCGCGAGCGCGATCGCATCGCTGGGCCGGCTGTCGATCGTGACGCGGCCGCCGTCCATGAAAATTTTCGCGTAGTAAACTTCGTCGCGCAGCTCGGCGATCAGGATCCGATCGACGCGATTGCCGGTCTGGCCGATTATCGAGCGCATCAGATCGTGCGTGAGCGGACGTTCCGGCTTGATGCCCTGCATCGCGAGCAGGATCGCGCGCGTTTCGTTCTCGCCGATCATGATCGGCAGTTCGCGCGAACCGGAGTCGTCCTGCAGCAGGACGTAGTGCGCGCCCGTCTCGTCGTCGAAGCCGACCCGCGCGACCTGCACCTTGATTTCGTTCGACGGGATTTTGGATTCTTGCGCCGTTCGAGTTGGAAAACGGCCGCACGCGCACGCGGTGCCGACGGCTGCCAGCAGTAGCAGGCAGAGCATCCTTCCGCCTACAGCCTTCATGTCTCGACATTACGCGCGGCGCGCGCTTGATGCCATTCGTGAAGATGGCGCGTATCCGGGCGATGCGAACCCGTCAACCGCGGAAGTTGCGCGCGACGATATAGAGCTCGGACGAGCCGGGGCGGCTGGCCTTGGTGCGCGTGACCTCGACGATCGCAAAGTGCGGCTTGAACGACTCGACGACCTGCTTGAACTCCGCGCCCATGAACAGCTTCGCGACCATCGCACCGCCCGGCTTGAGCACCCGTTGCGCGAACGCGAGCGCTGCGTCGATCAGCTCGCGCGAGCGGGCTGCGTCACGCGCCGCAATCCCCGTCAGCTTGGGCGCGAGATCGCTGGTGACCAGGTCTGCGCGACCGCCGAGTTCGGCCTCGACGCGCGCGGCGACGGCTGGATCAAGGATGTCGCCGGCGATTGCGATCACGCCTGCTGGAGGATTCTTGACCGGCGCCACGTCGACGCCGACGACCCGTCCGCCGCTTCCAGCCGCAGTCGCCAGGATCGCCAGCCATCCGCCGGGAGCGCATCCGAGGTCCACGATGCGCGCGCTCTTTGGAACCAGCCGGTGGCGCGCAATTATTTCCTCGATCTTGAACGCGGCGCGCGACGGCAGCCCCTTCGCGCGCGCCTTGCGGTAGAATTTGTCGTGCGGTTCGTAGGTCGGCAAATTAAAATCACCTGAAACGAAACGCGCTGACTTTGCCGCGCGCGCCGGAGCCGCTAGATTGGTTGACTCCGTGCGGAAGTTTTCGCAGGCACGATGG
>DASQHV010000570.1:0-3211 GCA_035631915.1 Candidatus Acidiferrales bacterium
CGCACGGTGGGTGAGGGAGTAATCGCAGTGATGCCGGCCGATCACCTGATCGCGCCGGCGACCGGCTTTCGGCGAACGCTCGCAAGCGCGATCGCTCTGGCGGAGGCGCGCGACGCGATCGTCGTGATCGGAATCACACCGGCACGCGCCGAGTCCGGCTACGGCTATCAGAAGATCGGCGCGCGGGTGGGCAATGGCTTTCGCGTCGATCGCTTCGTCGAGAAACCCGCGCCCGCTTTGGCGCGGAGGATGGTTCGCTCGGGCAGGTACTTGTGGAACGCCGGGATGTTCGTGATGTCCACGCGGACGCTGGCGCGCGAGCTCGCCGCACATTGCCCACTGCTGGGCGCAGCGGCCGAAAAGCTCGCGTCGACGGCGCCCGCAAAGCTCGCGCGCGCGTACCGGTCGCTCAAGTTCGATTCGTTCGATCGCGTCGTCGTCGAGCCCAGCCGCAACGTGCTGGGCGTGCGCGCGCAATTCTCATGGCACGACGTCGGTTCGTGGGACGGGCTCTGGGAGGCCGTGGGCGGCGCGCAGCGCAACGTGTTGCGCGGCCACGCGATCGCGCTCGACTCCGAACGCGTGCTGGCGCATTCCGATTCGCGCCTGATGGTGCTGTTCGGGGTGAGCGACCTGGTAGTGGTGGATACCGGCGACGCGATCCTGATCGCGCATCGCGAAAAGTCGCAGCACGTGCGCCGCGTGATCGACGAGCTCGAACGCCGCGGCCTGCACCGTTATCTGTAGATTCGCGAGTTTCGCCTCAGTCGAGCGCCATCGCGTCGCACTTCAGCGCCAACTTGCGCAGATCGCTTTCACGTTCGCCGTCTTCGACGGCAAGTTGGAGCAGCTTTCGAGAGATCTCGTCGTTGACCGGTTCCCATTTGACGGCGGCGAGTCGCAATTCCGCCATCAGTTCTCCCAGCACCTCCAGGTCGCCGCTCAAGCGTGCCCAGTTGTTCGATCCGTCGTGCAGCGCCGGCTCCGGAAGCTTCGCCCACACGTTGTGGTCGGCCAGAATCGCGTTGATCGTCTTGACGTGCGCCGCTTCCTTCTCGGCCAGCGCAGCGACGCCCGCCTTGATATTCGGATATTTGCAAAGCGCCGCGTGACGTTTGAGCCGCTCGACCAGCCCTTCGTTGCGCCCCGCCAGAACGCTCAGCTCTTCGAGCAAGCGAGCCTCGGCCGAAACCGGTGACAGCAATCGCTGAAAAAATCCCATGCTGGTGGCCATCTCCCCCACCGATGCGCGCGTAAGTTTGAGGCGGTCTCAACCGCCGGCGCCGCATCGCGACAATAGCTATCGGCATCGAAGGCGCGGCTGTCAAGCCGATACGTTCGCGTCAGCCGTTGAACAGCGCGCGGACCAGCGACGATTCGCGCTTGAAGAAGCCCTGCGTGTGATACGAATCCTCGAGCTGCAGCAGCGCGTAGTCCAGGTAGTGCCCGATTTCATGCATCAGCGTGCGCACGAAAGTCTTCGGCTTCACCACGTCGTGGCGCTGCGCGGTGCGCATCCAAAGGACGATATACGGCGGCGTGCGCCGTCGCGGATCGAACGGATAGAACAACCCGTGCAGCTCGCTGCGAGTATTGCGCGGGCGGACGCCGCGCACCTCGACGTTGACCGGCGCCGCGCCCAGCGCGCGACAGATTTCCGCGGCCAGCGCGCGTGCGCAGGTTGCCGTGGCGGACAAATTGCCGGTTTCGAGCACGCGCATCAACGCGTCGAGCGCATTACGCGCGGCCGGCGTCGGCGCGAGGTCGAATCGTTCGATCGAGTCACTTTTGAGATAAGTTCGCTGCGCGCGGCCCGACAGCCGGTAGAAAAACGCCGGCCTCCGCGCCTCTGAATCCGGGCGAAGTGTCAGCCCGCCTGCCACCGCACCTCCCGCGCCGCTTCCGGCGCCGCATCCTGTCTCATATGATCCACGTAATAGTCGGCAGGGACAACAGCATGGAATTGAAAAGTGTCGAAATCTTGAAACCGGCCGACGCGAACGTGATCGTCGGGCAGGCGCACTTCATCAAGACCGTCGAGGACGTTTACGAGGCGCTGGTGCAGGCCGTGCCGGGGATCAAGTTCGGCATCGCGTTCTGCGAGGCGTCGGGACCGTGCCTGATTCGACACACCGGCACCGACGCGGCGCTGGAGGATGCGGCGGTTGGCGCGGCGAACGCGATCGGCGCCGGCCACGTCTTCGTGGTGATGCTGGGCAATGCGTTCCCGGTCAACGTGCTCAATCAAATCAAGTCGGTCACCGAGGTGTGCACGGTGTTCTGCGCGACTGCGAATCCGCTTAGCGTGATCGTGGCGGAGCAGGGCGGCGGTCGCGGCGTGGTCGGCGTGATCGACGGCAGTGCGCCAAAGGGCGTCGAGGGCGCGGGCGATCAGGCCGAGCGGCGCGCGATGCTCCGGCGCTTCGGCTACAAGCAGTAGGCGCGAATCATGGCGGGCGGCGGAAGGAAGGCGCCGGCGAATCCGGCAAAGAAGAGTCCGCGGGTGTGGCGAATCCGGGGATGGCGCGTGCGCAATGTCGCGGCGGCCGCGATGTTGCTGGTGTTGTTCGGCACCGGGTTCTATCTCGCGCAGCTGTACGGCGAAATTTCCGCGCTGATCGAGCAGCGCCGCGCCGCGCTGACCTCCGCGATCTACTCGGCGCCGCATCCGATCCGCGCCGGCGACGCCGTCGATCGCAGCGGCCTTCTCGACCGCCTGACCCAGCTCAGCTACACGCCGGTCGCAGCCGCTAATACTCCCGGGGAGTACAGCAAGGCGCCGCGCGCGATCGCGATCTACCTGCGTGCGTTTCGCTCGGGCGCGCTGAGCTATCCTGCTCAATTGGTGCGCGTCAGCCTGGACGGCGAGCGCATTACCGGTGTTGCCGACTCATTTGGCGTCGCGAAGACGTCTGCGATGCTCGAGCCGGAGGTCATTGGTCGCTTGTTGCCCGGCGCGCCGGCGGAGCGGGTCGAAGTCCAGCTCGGCCAGCTGAAGCCGTACCTGACGAACGGTCTGCTCGCCACCGAAGATCGCTACTTCTACTACCATCCCGGCATCGACCCGATTCGAATTGCCGAGGCCGCGCTGGCCGACTTCCGCGCGCATCGCCTGGTGCAGGGCGCCAGCACGCTCACCCAGCAGTTGGCGCGAACCTTCATGGAGCGGCGCGAGCGCAGCTTCAACCGCAAATTTCGCGAGCTCGCGGTC
>DASQHV010000571.1:0-4504 GCA_035631915.1 Candidatus Acidiferrales bacterium
CCGATCGATTTTGCCAGACACCCCCGGAATTGAACGGGCGTTTAATTGTGCGCGGCGGCCCGCAGTCGGGCAGCATCAAGCGTGGAGGTAAGCATCTTCGATCATGATGACCGCAGAACAATATAAGAGTTCGCTGCGCGATGGGCGCGCGACCTACCTGGACGGCAAGCGAATTGCCGACGTCACCGAAGAGCCGTACCTGGATCAGGCGATCGACTGGATTTGCGAGAGCTACCGCCGCTACTACTCGGCCGAGCCCGGCGCATTCCATCCGATGTACAACATCCCGCGCTCGACTGCGGACCTGAAGCAGCGGCTGAAGATCCTGGAGGGCAGCGACATCACGACCGGCGTTTCGGCGGTGGTGCTGGCGTTGTTGCAGGTCGCGCCGGAACTGGCGAAGTCGAAACCCGCGTACAAGGAGCGCATCAACAAATTTTTGGAGCACGTGCGCAGCAACGACTTGCGCGTGTGCGAGGCGATTACCGACGCCAAGGGCGACCGCTCGCTGGCGCCCTCGCAGCAGGACGATCCCGCCCTGTACACGCGGGTGGTGGAGCGCAACGGCGACGGAATTTTCGTCAGCGGCGCGAAGATGCACATCACGGGCGCGGCGCTGGTGCATGAAATCGTCGCGCTGCCGACCAAGCAGATGAAGAAGGGCGAGGACGCGTATGCGGTCGCGTTTGCGCTTCCGGTCAACGCACCCGGGGTCAAGGTGATCAATACCGGGTACGCGCCGCGGGTCGAAGACGATCGCGCGTTTCCCATCAGCCGGCGCGAGAACATGCCCGAGGGGTTCATCATCTTCGACCGCGTGTTCGTCCCCAACGAGCGGGTGTTCCTGGATGGAGAGGTCGAGCACTCGGCCAAGCTCGCGCATGCGCTGGGGCTCTGGGAGCGGACCGGCGGCGTCGAGGCGGTCGCGCGGCAGGCGGACCTGATGGTCGGGATGGCGCAGCTTATCGCGGAGGCGAACGGACTCGACAAGGTTTCGCACATCCGCGACAAGATCAACGAGATGATCATCTACGCGACGATGATCCGCGCGGGACTGGAGGCGGCGCTCACGCACACCGGCGTCAACGCGGACGGGATGGTCGAGCCCGACGAACTCTACACCAACGCGGCGAAGTACTACGCGGCGCACAACTTCCACGTGATGGTGCGCGACCTGCAGGACGTCGCGGGCGGATCGGTGGTGACGGCGCCGTCGATCGCGGACCTGGAGAGCGAAGGTGTCGGCGGCTACGTGCGCAAGTACATGCGCGGCCGCGCCGGCATCACGGCGGAGCATCGCATGAAACTGTTCCACCTGATTCGCGACACCACCGCCGACGCATACGGCGGCTGGCAACTGGTGACGCAGATGATGGCGGGCGGTGGGATGTATGCGCAGCGGATGGTCGCGCGCCGCCACTACGACATTGAAGCGGCGAAGGCGCTGGCGCGCAAGGCGGCGGGAATCGACGCGGTCGAGGCGGATACGAACGGCCGCGGCGCGAAATAGTCGCGAGGCGAGTCGAAGCCGGTCACTTTTTCTTCGCGACGCGCTTGCTGCGACGTTTTGCGACGGCAGACCTTTTGGGCGCCGGCTTTCCGCCGTCCGGCAGCTTGATATCGATGCTGCGCCACAGGTACCACGCCGCGGCCGAGCGGTACGGACGCCAGCGCTCGGCATGGCGCAGCAGGCGCTTGCGATTGGGCCGCTGGCGCATCCGGTAGTGGCGCCTGACGGCGTTCTGAACGCCCAGGTCATCGGCGGGCATCACGTCGGGGCGGCTGAGATTGAACATCAGGAAAATCTCGGCGGTCCACTTTCCAATCCCCTTCACGCGCGTGAGATCGGCGATGATCTCGTCGTCGGTCATGCGATGAAAGCGATGGAAGTTGAGCGTGCCGTCGCGGATGTGCGACGCGAGGTCCTTGATGTAGAGAGCTTTCTTTTCGGAGAGCCCGACGGCGCGCAGTTGGGCGTCGGTTTTGGCGAGCACCTGCTCGGCCGACGGGAACGACGGGCCGGGAAACAATCCGACGAAGCGATTGTAGATCGCGTTGGCGGCGGCGCCCGCGAGTTGCTGGAAGATTATCGTTCGCGCGAGCGCCTGAAACCGCTCCGCGCGCGGCATGATTCCGAGCGGACCGACCTCATCGATGATCCGCGCCAAGACCGGGTCGGCCTTGCTAAGATGCCGTCGCGCGGCGCGTGCGTATGGGACTCGAATGTTGGGCATCGGCTAACCGCGAAATTCGGAGTGGGCCGAATCTGCCATGACTGCTAGAGTTCTTCAATCCCGCGGTGATGCAGATGAGCGACGAATCGAACATCGATAAGCGGCTGCCGATGCGTGCGGAGAACCTGCACGTCGGGATGCGGCTCGGGCCGGTGCATTACGTCGTCACGGCGGAGCAAGTGCGCGCATTCTCGGCGGCGGTCGGCGCGCGGAATCCGCTCTTCATTCCCACTGCGGCGAACGGCGCGGCGATCGCGTCACCGACGATGCGCCTGCAGGACTACGCGATTCTGATCGCGACGCATCTGAAGGGCGGCAAGGGCGGCGTCCACGCCAAGCAGTGGTGCGAATTTCACGAGCCGATGCGCGTCGGCCAGGCGGTGCGCGCCGAGGGCACGGTGACGGCGGCCTATCGCAAGCGCGGCAAGTTCTACTTCACGCTCGAATACGAGGCGCGCGACGCGGCGACGAATCAACTGCTGGTCAGGCAGGCGATCACGTCGGTGCTGCTGAACGAGAAGGGTGAGATGCGATGAGCGCGGCGGCAGCAGTGGCAGAGATTCGCGTCGGCAAAACGCTCAAGTCGGGGCCGTACGTGCTGGACGCCGGCGCTGCGAAACTGTACGGCGCGGCGATCGACGGACCGCCGCGGCAACGCCCGCCCGCCGGAATTCACGACGACCAGGACGCGGCGCGCAGGGCTGGCTTCGTCGCGCCGATAGCGGGCGGGGAGCAGACGATCGCGATCGTCGCGCAATTCCTGGCGGACCAATTCGGGATGCGATTCGCGCGCGGCGGGCGGCTTGAGGTGACGCTCACGCGGCCGGTGCTGTTCGGCGACACGCTGACGTCGCACGCGTCGATCACGGCCGTCGATGCGGAACGCGCGACGCTGAGCGTCCGCGTCGAGAATCAGCACGGCGAGGAAGTCCTCGTCGGCAACGCAACCGTCAGGGCGGCCGGCAAATGAGCGCAGGCGCGACACCGGCGCCGGTTCGCGACGAGGTTCCCGCGTCGCGCAACGCGCCGCTCTGGCGCAGAGCAATCCCGTACGCAGGCACGGTCGCGATCTTCGCGCTGATTTTCTGGCGGATACCGGTTGCCAAGGTGGGGGAGGCGCTGTCGCAGGCGCCGGTGTTGAAGTTCTTCGCGATCTTCATGCCGTTCTCGTTGTTCTTTTTCGCGATCGACTCGTTCTGCCTGACGTGGGTGGTGAATCAATTCAACGCGCCGATGCGATTCCGCGACATCATCCCGATTCGCGCCAGCATGTACCTGCTCGCGCTGATCAATACCAACCTGGGGCAGGGCGGCGTCGCGTACTATCTGCATCGCAAGGGCGGGATCAGTTTTCTCGGCGCGCTGAGCTCGATTTTGTTCATCGCGCTGCTCGAGGTCTATCAACTGTTCCTGTTCTCGACCCTCGGCGTGATCTTCTATACGCCGGCGAGCGCGGCGCAGAACGAGATCGTCGCGGTGCTGCGAGTCGCATACGTCATTGCGTGGGTGCTGCTGGCGGCGATCGTAATTTTCTTCGGCGCGGCGCGGCGCAGCGATCGCATTCGCAACTGGATCGAGACGGGACGCGCCGGCGCGCTGCTGGCATCGTTCATGAAGGCGCGGCCGTGGGATTACGTCACGGTGCTGGCGATCAAGGCGCCGAGTTTTCTCGCGTCGGTCGTTGCGCAGTATTACGCGCTGGCGCTGTACGGAATTTCGGTGCCGTTCGTAAAGCTGATGCTGTTTTTGCCGCTGGTGTTTTTGGCCGCGGCGTTGCCGATCTCGGTCGCGCACCTCGGGACGAGCCAAGCGGCGTGGCTGCTGTTCTTTTCGGGCAATGCGCCCGACGTGAAGATTCTCGCCTACAGCCTGGCGGCGCATTTCACGTTCATGCTCTGCAACGGACTGATCGGGCTGGTCTTCCTGCCGCGCGCCAGCCGCGAGTTGACTGCGCTCAGAGCGGCCGACGCCGAGTCTTTAACCGGCGTCTGAACCGAGTCTCTCTCATCAGCTGCGATGCGGCGAGAGCCACACGCGCTCGAACCGCGTCGGGCGCATCGGATTGATCACATAGTCGTGCACCCACGGCTGACGAATGATGTAGGTGACGGGGTAGTAGAGAAACACCGACGGCGCGGCGTCCACGACGAGCTGCTCCGCGCGATCGTACAACGCGTAGCGTTTCGCCAAATCCGCTTCAGGAGCCGCCTCGCGCAGCAGCGTCTCGACTTCTGGATTGGAGTAGAAGCTGTCGTTGTTGGAGCCCCATT
>DASQHV010000572.1:0-1919 GCA_035631915.1 Candidatus Acidiferrales bacterium
GGCGAGCGCGCGTGCGACCTCCTGTCCGATGCGCGCGCCGCCGGTGATGAGCGCGACTTTTTTCTTGGGGTCCATGCTGCCTCTGATGACGACTACGACGACGCGCGGCGAATCGCTTCCAGTACGGGTGCGATGTACTCGCGGAAGCGCACCGGATCCTCGCTCATCGGAAAATGCCCCAGCCCCGGCATCGTGCGGTAGGTCGCGCCGTTGATTCGGCGCGCCAACTCCGCGGACATCTCGGGCGTGCTGGCCCAATCGTACTCACCGGTCAGGAGATAGAGCGGCGTGCGTGTCGCGTCGATTTTTTCCGCGGTGTCGGTGAGATCGTGATCGATCGAGTAGTAATAGAGGTCGCCCTTGAAGACCGGCGGCGCGCCCTGGCTGTAGCACCACGCGGTCTCACGGCGAAAATTTTCGGGCGAGGTCGGCGACATGAGGCCGTACATCGCCGCGGCCTTGTACTCGTTGCTGATGCGCGGATGAAACCACTGGTCGTCGTAGCCGCCGGGCGTGAGGATCGCGGCCTCGAGACCGACGATCGCGCGAAATTTTTCCGGATGATGCTGCGCGAGGTCGGTCGCCAGATGGCCGCCGATCGAACTGCCCATGTAGACGGGGCGGTTGAGTGCGAGCTCGCGGCTGAGCGTGGTGACGAAGTCGAGCAGGAATTTTTTGGTGAGGCGATACTCGTGGCGCCACCACTGCTGGCCGGTCGGGGGCACCGACTTTCCGTGATAGGGCAGGTCGTACGCGATCATCCTGAAGTCGCGCTGAAAAGCGGCGTCCTCGAGCAGATGGCGCCATTGGCGGCCGTCGGCGCCCGCGGTGTGCTGCAGCAGGAGCGGTATTCCGCGGCCGGTCTCTTCGAAGTAGACGCGATACTCGACGCCTTCGACCGTCGCGTACACGTAGCGCCCGACTGCGGTATCAAATTTCGGCATCGCGGGACCTCACTTCTGCGGCGCGGGGATGGTGCGCATGATTTCGACGAGCCGGCACGTGGCGCGGTAGTAGGGCCGGAAGCCGGGCAGGTCGCCGTCGAGGCGGAAGCCCTCGCGCGTCATCGCGGCCATCAGATCCTGGAAGAATGGTTTCGGAATCGGCTTCAGCATCTCGCGCCAGTCTTCTATGGGCGCGGAGATCGTAACGTCGGCGCCGACTTTCGAGGACGAGTCGATTCGCGAGAACTCGGCGATACGGCCGTCGCGAATCTGGACGAGGTAGGACTCGGCGCCGTGATCGCCGCTCGCGTCGAGCCGCAGGTTGGTGTTCCACAAGCGCGCGGCAATCTGAAACTCGCCGTCGTCGTTTGCGGCACGCGATGCCGCAGCCGTGTTGAACAGCGCCATGACTGACTCCTTGCCGACGATGCGCGCGAATCGCTACGCCGCGCGCGTCAATTTCATCAACTCCGATGCTGAAATGTTTTCATCCGCATGAAGCGCCGCGTCGGCCAGGCGCTGCGCGTTCCTTTCACCGATTACCGGCGCCACGATCGCGTTGAATTTGCGAAGCAGGCTCGCGCGCTGCGCCGCCAAGTCCGGCGCCGGCACGCCCGAGTCAGCGCTGGATTGCCAGCGGCGTCCGCGCGACTCGACGACGACGGTCGATTGCGTGCCGCCGAGCTTTTCGTCCGCGACGATGCGCACGCGGTCGCGCAGGTGCACGAGGCCCGGTTCGGTGACGCGCGCGTCGGTGAACGTTTGCAGACTGCTGGTGTCAATTCCGCTGAGCGCCATCGCAGCCGTCGAGCGCAGGCTGAACTTTCCTTCGAGACCGGTGCGCGGCTCCTGAATGTTGCAGACGCCGAGCGCGCCCGGCGCAACGCGAACCTCGACGGCGTCGATGCTATCCGGATTCAAATCATGCTCAGCGCGAATCCGGTTCGCCGCTTCGATTGGCGCGTGGGTCAGATA
>DASQHV010000573.1:0-10118 GCA_035631915.1 Candidatus Acidiferrales bacterium
CAGCTACATCCCGCAGCCCGCACGCGAGACCGAAAAGCCGTTCCTGATGCCGGTCGAGGACGTGTTCTCGATCTCGGGCCGCGGCACGGTCGTCACCGGACGCGTCGACAAGGGCAAGGTCAAGGTCGGCGAGGAAGTCGAAATCGTCGGCTTCAAGGACACCACCAAGACCGTGGTCACCGGGGTCGAGATGTTCCGCAAGCTGCTCGACGAAGGGCAGGCGGGCGACAATATCGGCGTGCTGTTGCGCGGTCTCAAGCGCGAGGAAGTCGAACGCGGACAGGTGCTGGCCAAGCCCGGCTCGATCACGCCGCACACCAAGTTCGAGGCGTCGGCGTACATCCTGACCAAGGACGAAGGCGGACGGCATACGCCGTTCTTCACCGGCTATCGCCCGCAGTTCTACTTCCGCACCACCGACGTGACCGGCGTGCTGACGCTGCCGGAGGGCACCGAGATGGTGATGCCCGGCGACAACATCAAGATTCTCGGCGATCTGATCACGCCGGTCGCGATGGACGAAGGCCTGCGCTTCACCATCCGCGAGGGCGGCAAGACGGTCGGCGCCGGAGTCGTGTCCAAGATACTGCAGTAGCAAAAGGGGAGTGATGGAGCGGAGCGCTTTGGGAAATCGGGCGCGGTATTGTAGATGAACGACAAGATACGCATACGTCTCAAGGCGTACGACTACCGCCTGCTCGATCAGTCGGTTCGCGAGATCGTGGACACCATCCGGCGCACCGGCGGCCGCGTGGCAGGTCCGATTCCACTACCGACCCGTATAGAGCGCTTCACCGTCAACCGCTCGCCGCACGTCGACAAGAAGTCGCGGGAGCATTTCGAGATACGAACGCACAAGCGCCTGCTCGACGTGCTCGAGCCGACGCAGCAGACAATCGACGCGCTGGGCAAGCTTGACCTGGCGGCGGGCGTGGACGTCGAAATCAAGCTCGAGTAGCGGCGATGCTGACCGGATTGATTGGGAAAAAAATCGGGATGACCCAGATGACCGACGCGACCGGGATGGTGCGTGCGGCCACGGTGCTGACGCTCGGCCCGTGCACGGTCACCCAGCTCAAGACCGAGCCGACCGACGGCTACGACGCGGTGCAGGTGACGTTCGGCAAGAAGAAGCTGACGCGCGTGACCGGCGGCGAGCGCGGGCATTTCGCACGTGCGAACGTTGCGCCGGGAATCCGCTCGACCGAGTTCGAGCGGCGCGGCGAGGGCGAGCTGAAGCTCGGACAGCCGATCGCGGCCTCTGATGTGTTCAAGGTTGGCGACCAGGTGGACGTGACCGGAATTTCAAAGGGTCACGGCTACGCCGGCGTCATCAAGCGACATCACTTTTCGGGCTTTCCCGGATCGCACGGCACCCACGAATATTTCCGCCACGGCGGATCGATCGGAAATCGCAGCTACCCCGGCCGCGTGCGCAAGGGCCTGCGGATGGCCGGGCAGATGGGCAACGAGACCGCCACCACGCTGAATCTCGAGATCCTGGAAATCGTTGCCGACGACAACGCGGTGGTCGTGTCGGGCGCGGTGCCGGGCGCGGACGGAGCGCTGCTCGTGGTGCATCATGCGGCGCGGCCGCGGCGGCGTGCGAACGTCAAGACGACGGGGGCGGCCGCCAATGCCTAAGCAGCGCGAACAGCTGTCGCCGGTGAAGGTACCGCTCTACTCGGCCGCGCACGAAAAGGTCGGCGAGTTGGAAGTCGCAGGCGGAGTGTTCGGCCGCGAGGGAGACCTGTCGCTGCTCCATGAAGCGGTGCGGATGCAGCTGGCGAATCGGCGCTCTGGAACGGCGTCGACCAAGACCAAGGGCTTGATTTCAGGCGGCGGGCGCAAGCCTTGGCGGCAGAAGGGCACCGGACGGGCACGCGCGGGATCGACGCGGTCTCCAATCTGGCGCCACGGTGGAACGGTCTTCGGGCCGCAGCCGCGCGACTATTCGTACAAGATGCCGAAGAAGGCGTGGCGGCAGGCGCTATGCCTGGCGCTTTCCGATCGCGCGAAGACGGGCAAGCTGTTCGTGGTCGAGTCGCTCGATTTAACCGACGCCAAGACCAAGCTGGCCAAGGCGGCGCTGGACAAGCTCGGCTTGACGCACGCGTTGATCGTCACCGGCGACGGCGACGAGAAATTTTTTCGCGCGGCGCGCAACCTGGCCGCGCACAAAGTGCTGGCAGTTGCGGGACTGAACGTTTACGACGTGCTGAACTACAAGGAACTGGTGATGACGTCGAAGACCGCGAAGGCCCTGGAAGCGCGGTTTGCGGGAGCGGGGAAATGAATTCCGAGAGCCTGATTCTCGCGCCGATCGTCACGGAGAAGGGCACGCTCGCCACCGAAAAGGCGGGGCAGGTGCTGTTCCGCGTGCGGCCCGGGGCGAGCAAGGACAAGATTCGCGAAGCCGTCGAGCAGTTGTTCAAGGTCACGGTGCTCAAGGTGCGGACCTCGAATTTTATGGGCAAGGAACGGCGTCGCGGCGCGATGAAGGGCCGCCAGATGGACTGGAAGAAGGCTTACGTCACGCTCAAGAAGGGCGACCGGATAGAATTTTTCGAGGGCATGTAATCGAGCGAGTCGATCAGTAGCGGCGGGAATATAGCGAAGAGACCGAGATGGCAGTCATACAATTAAATCCGCGCACCCCCGGCCAGCGCTTCATGCAGATTGCGGATTTCTCCGAGCTCACCAAGAAGGAGCCGGAGAAGAGCCTGCTCGCGCCGATCAAGCGCACCGGCGGACGCAACAATCGCGGCCGCATGACGTCACGGCATCGCGGCGGCGGTCACAAGCGGCGGCTCAGGCTGATCGATTTCAAGCGGGCGCGCGACGGGATTCCGGCGGTGGTGTTCTCGCTCGAATACGATCCGAATCGCTCGGCGTATATCGCGCTGCTGCACTACGCGGACGGCGTCAAGACTTACATCCTCGCGCCCGACGGGCTCAAGGTCGGCACGAAGGTTGAGTCGGGTGAGAACGCCGATATCAAGCCGGGCAACGCGCTGAAGCTCAGGAATATCCCGGTCGGCACGATCGTTCATGCGATCGAGATGAAGCCCGGCGCGGGCGCGCAGCTCGCGCGCGGCGCGGGCACGCAGGCGCAGCTGATGGCCAAAGAGGGCAAGATGGCGCTGCTCAAGCTGCCCTCGGGCGAGCAGCGGATGGTGCAGGCGGAGTGCCGCGCGACGATCGGCCAGGTCGGTAATCTCGATCACGAAAACATTTCGATCGGCAAGGCCGGGCGCTCGCGATGGCTGGGCAAGCGCGGTCACGTGCGCGGCGTCGCGATGAACCCGGTGGACCATCCGCACGGCGGCGGCGAGGGCCGCTCCAAGGGCAATCATCCGCAGTCGCCGTGGGGAACGCCGGCGAAGGGGTATAAAACGCGCAAGAAGCAGGCGTCGGACAAGATGATCGTCAGCCGCCGCCCGCGCGGGAAGCGTTAGGAAACTATGGCGAGGTCACTGAAAAAAGGTCCGTTCGTCGACGGGCATCTGCTCAAGAAAGTCGCGGCGGCGTCGGCCTCGGGCGACAAGCGCATCATCAAGACCTGGTCGCGGCGCTCGATGATCACGCCGGACATGATTGCGCTGACGTTCGCGGTGCATAACGGCCACAAGTTCGTGCCGGTGTACTGCACCGAGAACATGGTGGGTCACAAACTGGGCGAGTTCGCGCCGACGCGTACGTTTCACGGCCACGCCGGCGATCGCAAGGGCGAAGTGAAGGCCGCATCGACGGCGGCGCCCGGGGCGCCGGCAGCGCCGGCGGCGGCGCCGTCAGCTGCGCCCAAGGCCTAAGCGCGGGAAGTTCAGAGAGCATCATGGAATCCATATCGCGAAGCCGCTTTGTCAGAATCTCGCCGCGCAAGCTGAAGCTTGTCTGCGAACTGATCGCGGGCAAGAAGGTCGATCAGGCGCTCTCGATTCTCGAGTTCACGCCCAAGAAGGCGGCCAAGATGGTCTCGAAAACGCTGCTCGCGGCGATTGCCAATGCGCGCGACCAGCAGAACGTCGACGAGGACAAGCTGTTCGTCAAGCGCGCCACCGCCGACACCGGGCCGACCTGGAAACGATCGCTGATGCGCGCGCACATGCACTCGACGCCGATTCACAAACGCACCAGCCATCTCACGGTAGTGGTGGACGAACGGGCGTCCTGAGGTCTTTCACGATGGGTCAGAAATCACATCCGCGCGGGCTGCGCCTGGGAATTATCGAGAGTTGGGATTCGCGCTGGTACGCGAGCCACGACTACGCGAAGTTGCTGCACGAGGACTTGAAGCTGCGCGACTTTATCAAGAAGCGGCTCTACCACGCCGGGATCTCGCGCATCGAGATCGAGCGGATGGCCAACAAGGCCAAGATCAACATCTATACCGCGCGTCCGGGAATCGTGATCGGCAAGAAGGGCGCGGAAATCGACAAGCTGAAGCTCGATATCCAGAAGCTGATGAAGGGGCGCGACTCGTTTATCAATATCCACGAAGTGCGCCGCCCCGACCTTGACCCGCAGCTGGTGGCCGAGAATATCGCGCTGCAGCTCGAGCGGCGCGTCGCGTTTCGCCGCGCGATGAAGGAAGCGGTCACGCGCGCGATGCGGATGGGTGCGCAGGGCGTCAAGGTGCACGTCGCGGGACGGCTCGGCGGCGCCGAAATCGCGCGCCAGGAATGGTATCGCGAGGGCCGGGTGCCGCTGCAGACGCTGCGCGCCGACGTCGCGTACGGATTTGCCGAGGCGCGCACCACGTACGGCCAGATTGGCGTGAAGGTCTGGATCTTCCGCGGCGAGGTGCTGACGCGCAAGGACGCGGACGCGAAGCGGGCGGGCACCACCGCACAGGCGAATTGACGGAACTTTAGCGAAGTAAAATGCTCGCACCAAAAAAAGTTAAGTGGCGCAAGATGATGAAGGGCCGCGTCCGCGGCGCCGAGTCGCGCGGGCTCGAGCTGGCCTTCGGCGATTTCGGGCTGAAGTCGCTCGAGACCTGCCGAATCGACACGCGCGCGCTCGAGGCGGCCCGTATCGCGCTGACGCGTCATATCAAGCGCGGCGGCCGCGTCTGGATTCGCGTGTTCCCGGACAAGCCGTACACCAAGAAGCCGGCCGAAACGCGGATGGGCAAGGGCAAGGGCTCGCCCGAGGGCTGGGTCGCGTGCGTCAGGCCCGGACGGATTCTGTTCGAGATGGAAGGCGTCGACCGCGCGACGGCGAAAGAGGCGATGCGCCTGGCGTCGCACAAGCTGCCGATCAAGACAATCATGGTCGAGCGCCAGGAGGGTGGCCTTGGAGCTTGACGAACTCAGAGCCATGACCGCGCCCGACTTGCGCGTGAAGGAGCGTGAGGCGCGCGAGGAAGTATTCAAGCTCCGGCTGCGGCTGCGCACCAATCAGCTCGACAATCACGCGAGCTATCGGCGCGCGCGGCGCGAGTTGGCGCGAATCATGACGCTGCTCGGCCAGAAAGAGGCGGCCGCGGCGGCGGCGGACAAGTAGGAAGACGATGCGCGAACGAATCAAACGGCGCGAGGGCACTGTGGTCTCCGCCAAGATGACCAAGACCGTGGTGGTCAGAGTAGACCGCATGGTCGAGCATCCGCTGTACGGCAAGCGCGTGCGGCGCAGCACCCGCTTCATGGCGCATGACGAGCGCGGCGAGTGCAAAGAGGGCGACCGGGTGCAGATTATCGAGTCGCGGCCGCTGTCGAAAAACAAGCGCTGGCGCGTGAGCCGCGTGCTGAAGAAGGCGGCGGGGTAAGCGCGATGGTGCAGGTTCAGACAGTGCTCGACGTTGCCGACAATTCGGGCGCGCGCAAGGTGATGTGCATCAAGGTGCTCGGCGGCAGCAAGCGCCGCTACGCGTCGGTGGGGGACATTATCGTGGTTGCGGTGAAAGAGGCGATTCCCAACGCCAAGGTCAAAAAGGGCGACGTGTCGCGCGCGGTGATCGTGCGCACGGCAAAGGAAATCAACCGCGGCGACGGCAGCTATATCCGCTTCGACGGCAACTCGGCGGTGCTGCTCGACAAGGATCATGAACCGGTCGGCACCCGAATCTTCGGGCCGGTGGCGCGCGAGCTTCGGGCGAAGAAGTTTTTGAAGATTATCTCGTTGGCGCCGGAGGTGCTGTGATGGCGTCGGCGAAGTACAAGATTAAGAAGAACGACACCGTGATGGTGGTCACCGGGCGCGACCGCGGCAAGACCGGCAAGGTGATGCGCGTGATTCCGGAGCGCGGCCGGGTGGTCGTCGAGCGGCTCAATATCGTCAAGCGCCACAGCAAGGCGCGCGGCGCGCAGAGCCCGGGTGGAATCGTCGAGAAGGAAGCCGCGCTGGACATTTCGAACGTGATGATTTTTTGCGACCGCTGCAACGCGCCGGTGCGGGTCGGCGTCAAGAAGGCCGACGACGGCTCCAAATCGCGCACCTGCCGGCGCTGCGGCGAGTCGATAGGTAACGACTGATGGCCGACAAAAAAGAAAAGCCCGACAAGGCGGCGCAGGCCGACAAGGCCGAGCAGACCGCCAAGTCCGACGCTGCGGCCAAGGCCAAGCGCGAGGGCAAGGCGCGTCAGGCCCAGCAGAAGCAAGCGGCCGAGGACGCCAAGGCTGCGGCGGCGGCGCCGCTGCCGCCGGAGCCCAAGCTGCCGGCGCGGCTGCGGGTGCGCTTCGAGCAGGAGATTGCGCCGGCGCTGATGCGCGAGCTTAAGATCGAGAACCGGATGCGCGTGCCGCGCCTTCAGAAGATCACGATCAACATGGCGCTGCAGGAAGCGCGCGACAACGTGAAGATTTTGGACACCGCGCTCGAGGAGCTCAAGGTGATCACCGGGCAGAAGCCGGTGCTGACCCGCGCGCGCAAGGCGATTTCCAACTTCAAGCTGCGCCAGGGGATGCCGATCGGCGTGATGGTCACGCTCCGGCGCGAGCGGATGTGGGAATTTTTCGACCGCCTGGTGAATATCTCGCTGCCGCGCGTGCGCGACTTCCGCGGCGTGAGCGACAAGGCGTTCGACGGCCGTGGAAATTATTCGCTGGGCCTGAAGGAACACACGATTTTTCCCGAGCTCAACCTCGACAAGGTCGAGAAGGTGAAGGGTTTGACGATTTCGATCACGACCACGGCGCGCAGCGATTTCGAGGGGCAGACGCTGCTCCGCGCGCTCGGGATGCCGATGCGCGGCGCGACGGTCGGCGAGGGCGAGGCGGCCAAGCCGGCGCCACCGCGCACGTCTCCGCCGCCAGCGGCTCCGCCGCCGCAAGCGGCGCCGGCGCACCCGGCTCCGGCGACACAAGGATAGTTGAATGGCCAAGACGTGCCTGCGCGTGAAAGCGACGCGCAAACAGAAATTCAAGGTCCGCCAGTACAACCGCTGCCCGCTGTGCGGACGCGCGCGGGCGTACTATCGGCGCTTCAAGATGTGCCGGCTGTGCCTGCGCAAGCTGGCGCTCAACGGCAAGTTGCCGGGCGTGATCAAGGCGAGCTGGTAAAGAGACGAATCATGTCGCAGACCGACCCGATAGCAGAATTGCTGACCCGAATCCGCAACGCGATGCGCGCGCGGTACAACGAACTCACGCTGCCTCATTCGAGGCTGCGCGAGGCGATTTGCCGCGTGCTGATGGCCGAGGGATTTATCGGCGGCGTCGAAGTCGGCGGTGAGGCGCCGAAGAAGATGCTCGCGCTCAAGCTGCGCTACTCGCCGACGCGCGAGCCGGTAATCCGCGGTATCGAGCGAATCAGCAAGCCGAGCAACCGGCGCTACGCGGGCGTCGGCGAGATCGGCAAGGTGCGCGGCGCGATGGGCGTGCAGATCGTGTCGACGCCGCTCGGCGTGATGACCGGACGCGAGGCGCGCCGGCGCAAGGTGGGCGGCGAAATCCTCGGCCGGATTTGGTGAAGCGCAATGTCACGAATTGGAAGACTGCCCATACCGCTCGACAAGACCGTCAAGGCGACGCTCGCGGGCGACTTGCTTAAGGTTGAGGGCCCGAAGGGCAAGCTGGAACTCAAGCTGCACCCGGGATTCACCGTCGAGATCAAGGATTCGCAGATACTCGTGAAGCGTCCCGGCGATACCAGCGGTGAGCGCGCGGTGCACGGGCTGATGCGCAAGCTGATTGCCAATATGGTCGAAGGAGTGGGCAAGGGCTTTACGCGCGTGCTGGAAATTAACGGCGTCGGCTACCGCGCCGAGGCCAAGGCCCAGCAGGTAAATCTGACGCTCGGCTACTCGCATCCGATCGTCTACCAGCTGCCGCCGGGCGTGACGGCCAAGGTCGACCGGCAGGTTACGGTGACGCTGGAGAGTGCGGACCGCCAGTTGCTCGGCACAGTCGCGGCGCAGATTCGCGAGCTTCGGCCGCCGGAACCGTACAAGGGCAAGGGAATCAAGTACGCCAACGAGACTATCCGCCGCAAAGCCGGGAAGGCCGCGGCGGGATCGACGGCGGCGTAGCACGAATCGCGCGCGAAGAACGAAGGTTGATTGCAATCATGGCTCTGGAACGATCGGAAAAACGCAAGCTGCGCCAGAACCGGGTGCGGCGCAAGGCGGTCGGCAACGACCAGCGCCCGCGGCTGTCGGTCTTCCGCTCGCTGCATCACATCTACGTCCAGGTGATCTCGGACCAGAGCGGGCGCACGCTCGTCGCGGCGTCCACCGAGAGCGCGGAACTGCGCGACGCACTCAAGAGCAAGCGCAACCTCGCCGCCGCCAAGGCGGTGGGCAAGGCGATCGCCGAGCGATGCCTGCAGAGCGGAATTTCGAGCGTGGTCTTCGATCGCAACGGGTTTCTCTATCACGGCCGGGTCAAGGCGCTGGCCGACGCGGCGCGTGAAGCGGGGTTAAAATTTTGAACGGCAGGCAACGAACGCTCAGAGAAGGCACGGTGGTGCAGCGGATCGATCCGCAAGGCCTCGAGATCAAAGAGAAGGTCGTGCACATCAACCGCGTCGCCAAGGTTGTGAAGGGCGGACGCCGCTTCAGCTTCAGCGCGTTGGTCGTCGCCGGCGATCACAACGGGCTGGTCGGCTTCGGCCTCGGCAAGGCCAACGAAGTACCGGAGGCGATTCGCAAGGGCGTCGATCGCGCCAAGAAGAGCCTGGTGCGCGTTCCGCTGCATGAAGGGACGATTCCGCACGAGGTGGTCGGGCGTTTCGGCGCGGGGCGCGTCGTGCTGCGGCCGGCGGCCGAGGGCACCGGAGTTATCGCGGCCGGCGGCGTGCGCGCGGTGGTCGAGCTGGCGGGAATCCGCAATATATTGACCAAGCGGCTGGGCTCGTCGAATCCGCATAACCTGGTGAAGGCAACGCTCGAGGCGCTGACGCAACTTCGCAGTGCCGAAGATATCAATCGTTTGCGCGGTCGCGTGGCAAATCGTCCGGAGGCCGCGGCCTGACGGCGCGGTCGAAAAGATGTCTGACAAGATTCGCGTAAAACTGGTTCGCAGCCCGATCAGCACGACGCAGCGCGTGCGTGAAACGGTGAAGGGTCTCGGGCTTGGCAAAGTCGGCAGCGAGCGTGAGCTTGTACGCAGCGCGTCAGTGGAAGGGATGCTGAAGCGGCTCAAGCACCTGGTCGTCGAGATCAAGGACTGATCGCAATCATGGATTTGAAAGATCTAAAGCCGTCCGCCGGCTCGACCCATCGCAAACGCCGCGTCGGCAGGGGTATCGGCTCGGGCCACGGCAAGACCGCCGGCCGCGGGCACAAGGGACTCGGCTCGCGATCGCACGGCAACACGCCGCCGAGCTACGAGGGCGGGCAGATGCCGTTGCAACGGCGCTTGCCGAAGCAAGGTTTTCGTCGCACGCTGAAGAACGAAGCCCGTCGCGCCGAGTTCGCGATTGTAAATCTGGCGCGGCTGGGCGATTTTGGCGAAGGCGTCACGATCGACGCCGCGGCGCTTGCGGCGAAGGGACTGATTCCCGCCGGACGCAAGGTAAAGGTGCTGGGCGACGGCGAGTTGAAGAGTAAAATCACCGTGCGTGCCGACGCGTTCTCGAAAAGCGCGCGCGATAAAATCGCCGCCGCGGGCGGCGTTGCGGAGTTGGTAGCGCCCGTCGAAAGCTAAATGCTGGAAGGGTTTTCAAACGCCGGGCGC
>DASQHV010000574.1:0-5242 GCA_035631915.1 Candidatus Acidiferrales bacterium
GAGAATCCCGACGATCGGATGGCGCTAAGCGCCTACACCATTAACGTCAAGGGCAATGTCTTTTTGTATAGTGGCAAGTTCGAAGGCGTGGTGATGCTCGGCGGATCGACTATCGGCAGCGATTTGCAGTGCGGCTCAGGCAAGTTCATCAATCCGGGCGGGACCGCGATTTTTGCACCCGGCGCGACGATCGGTGGTGTCGTTTACCTGACGAAAGAGCGCGGTCAGAGCGATTTTGAAGTGAACGGGTTGGTCAACTTCTCCGTCGACCGGATCGACAATAGCGTGGTCATCGACGGCGCCAGGTTTTTGGGAGCCCGATCGGAGCCACACGGTCTCAATCTGGCCGGCATATCTGTCAAGCGAGCTTTCACATGGCGCGACGTTACGATGCAAAACGGCGCCACACTCGATCTGAGCGGCGCGTCCGTGGCGTGGCTCGTTGACGAGGAGAAGAGCTGGCCCGCGCCCGGTGACCTCAAGCTCGACGGATTCCAGTATTCCGGCTTCGGTCTGGAGAGCCCCAACGACGTTCAGAGCCGGCTTCGATGGCTGGGCTTGCAGCCCGCGGGGTTCCATGTTCAGCCGTACCGTCAGCTGGCAAAAATCTATTCCGATAACGGCGACGAGGTGTCGGCGCTGCGGATCCTGGTCGCGAAGGATGACGCCCGCTACGTGCAGTACGGAGTGCCCGGCCGTCTCTGGGGCGGGTTCCTGAAGTACACGATTGGCTATGGCCATCGGCCGTTCCTGGCGATGGTCTGGTCGCTTGCCGTCGTGCTGTTTGGATGGGCCATGACCGCGGCTGGCAAGCGCGCCGGCGTGATGCGTCCGACCTGGCCCGAGAATGTTCCGTCGTCCGAGCCGGCGAAGCCCTATGAGCGCCTGCACCCACTGCTCTACTCGCTCGACGTCTTTTTGCCGTTCGTGAACCTGCATCAGGAACACTATTGGTGGACCGACTCGGCGGCGAAGGGCGAGGTCGTGATTTTGAATCAAAGGGTCCCGTTCAGCGGGGCTGTTTTGCGCAGCTACTTTTGGATGCAGATCATCGCGGGATGGCTGCTGAGCGCGATTTTCGTCGCCGGAATCACGGGCCTGTTGAGAAACGACTAGCCCGCGGATCGCGAACCGTCCGCACGCAGACTTCCGGCTCCTACATGGTGCGCTTGAAAACCGGCAGATCGACGAAGTCGCCGGCGCGCTTCTGCGCGTTCGACGTCATCGCCTCCAGCACCTCGTCCGGCTGCAGCATGCTCGCGTTCCAGATTCCGACGTAGTCCAGCCCGTCGGCCGTCGAATGATCGCGCGCGTAATTGATCATGCGCTTGCATCCGTACACCGCCAGCGGCGCCTTGCTCGCAATCTCCCGCGCGATCGCCGTCACGCCTTCCAGCATTTGCTTCTGATCCGCGAACACCCGGTTCACCAGTCCGATCGCTTGCGCCTCCCGCGCGGGCATCCGGCGGCCGGTGTACGCAAGCTCGCGCACCACGCCCTCAGGTATCAGCTTGACCAGCCGCGGAAACGTGCCGACGTCCGCCGTCAGGCCGATATTGATTTCGAAGATCGTGAGGAACGCGTCCTCGGTCGCGTAACGCATGTCGCATGCGGTGACGAGATCGACGCCGCCGCCGATACATCCGCCCTGGATCGCCGCGAGCACCGGCACGCGGCAGTTCTCGAGGCTCGAGAACGACCGCTGCATCCGCGTCACGTTGCTGTAGAAGCCGGCGCCGCGATGGCGTCGGGCGCGCCGCTGATCAGCCTCGTTCTGGTCCGCGACCGGATTTCCACCGCCGGCGGCAAACGCGCTCACGTCGAGCCCCGACGTAAAGTGCGGCCCCGTCGACGAGATCACGATTGCCCGCGCCCGCGCATTGTCGTCGATATCGCCGATAATCTGCGGCAGCTCATCCCAGAATTCCGCGATCATGCTGTTGCGCTTCTCGGGCCGGTTCAAAACAATGTGCGCGATCTTGTCCTCGATCGTCACGTTGAAACATCGATAGCTCATCTCGTTTCTCCTCGGCCGATATTCTGATGTTCGTATATTTCAGCGGCGCGCTGCCGCACAGTTAACAGACGAGACCCGGCGCGGGCAATGAAACTGCGCGCGCGCGACGCGTCACCAAACCATCGGTATCAACCGATGCCGGACATTGCGCCGGTAGTCGTCGTAGCCCGGCAGATTGGCGGACAGAAATCGCTCTTCGTCGAGCAGCCGCGCGACCATCGCGGCGCACACTCCCGCCGCCATGATCAGCGCCCACAGCGACCCGAGCGCGAGCGCGCTCCCGACAAACAGCAGCGTCCCGGCCGCGTACATCGGATGGCGCACGAACCGGTAGGGGCCGGTCGATATCACGCGCTGCGCCTCTTCGACCTTGATCGTCGACGCGGCAAAGCTGTTCTCTCTCATCACCAGGAAAAATCCGAGCAGCGCCGCGACGACCAGCGCGTCGCCCGCCACGACCACGTGCGTCGGCACCGCGGACCAGTGATAGCGATGGTCGAGCGCCGGGACCACCATCAGCAGGACGAACATCGCGCCCGCGACCGCCTGGATTATTTTCTGACTGGTTTCGCGCTCGGCGGTCGGCCCGGTCGCCATCCGCCGCTCGACCAGCGCGGGATCGTAGGTAAGGAAGTACGCCGTGATTGCCGCGCAGCTCCCGCCGAAAACGGCCCAGTAAACCCATCCCTGCCACCACCGGATCGTCCCGGCAGGCACGAACAGCAGCAGCGCCAAAATGACCTGCAACTGGACCAAACCGAAGACCGATTTTCTTGCGAGACTGCTCATCGCTTGGCCTCGGGCAAAGGCATTGCCGACGCATCCACACTAGCACATCCGGAATTCGCGAACGGGAATTCGCGCTTGCCACTAGTTTGGTCGGGAGTGATACTTCCGTGCTGCGAATCGCCCGCGCAAAGGTTCTCAGATGACGCCCCTGCTGACATCCGATCATGCGGCGCCGCTCGGGATCGCGGTCCTGGGGCTGATCCTCGGGATGCGCCATGCGACCGACGCCGACCACGTGATCGCCGTCACCGCGATCGTGAGCCGGGAGCGCCGGCTCGGCGCGGCAGCTCGGGTCGGAATTGCCTGGGGCCTCGGCCACTCGTTGACGGTCTTCCTTGCGGGCAGCGCGATCATTCTCTTCAAGCTCGCCATTCCGCCGCGGCTTTCGATGGGCCTGGAGTTCGCCGTCGCGATCGTGCTGATTCTGCTGGGATTGTCGACGCTCGCGCGATCGTCTTCTACTACCGAACGCACTGAACAGCGCGACGACGACCGCGAAATGCTCGCGCATGCCCATCGCCATGAGCACGACGGCCGCGCGCACTACCATCCGCACGCGCACGTTCGCGGCGCCGAGCACTCCCACTCAAGCCACGTCGCGCCAGCCGCCGGCCGCACGCCGCGATTCGCCGCCGGCTCCCGCGCGAGAGCCTTCGGTGTCGGCCTGGTGCACGGCCTCGCGGGCAGCGCAGCGATCGCACTGCTGGTCCTCAGTGCGATACCGAGCCCCGCGATGGGCATCGCCTACCTGGCGATCTTCGGCCTCGGCACAGTCGTCGGCATGGCGCTCATCACCGCGGCCATCGGATTGCCGATCGCGATGACCGCGGCGCGGCTTGGCGGGTTGAATCGTGCGCTGATGGTCTCGGCTGGCGTTCTGAGTTTGAGTTTCGGGCTTTTTCTCGCCTACCAGATTGGAATTGCCGGCGGACTGTTTGGCGCCGCGGCGATTTCGAATTGGACGCCGGGCTAGAGCCGGCGAATATACCGCTGCAAGGAGTGAAAAATGTCGAACCACTTTACGGGACTGAATCTCGGCTTTCCGCTCGGAGACCCACGACTCGACCTTTGCGATCTCTACGCGTTCCAGTCGCCCGCGGATCCTGCCCGGACCGTGCTTATCCTCAATGCGAATCCGTTTTCGCAAGCGCCCGAGTTTCATCCCGACGCGATCTACCGCCTCAATATCGACAACGACGGTGACTGTCTGAACGACATCGCGATCAGTTACGTGTTCGCGCCGCTGAAGAACGGCCGGCAGACCGCGAGTGTCTTCATGGCCAAGGGCGCGGAGTCGCGCTCCGTCGAGGCGGTCGGCAAAAAGATCATCGCCGACGCCGAGGTCTCCTTCGGCCCCAAGCCGAACATCGCGAAGTCCGGCGCCTACACGTTCTTCGCCGGCAATCGGAGCGACGCTTTCTTTTTCGACTTCGACGGAATCAAGAATCTGTTCGATACCAAGGGCGGCCGCAACTTCACCGCACCGCACCTGGGCGGCAAGTCGCCGTGGACCGGCGTCGATTCGAACACCGAGAGCAACGTGTTTTCGACGGTGATCGAGCTGCCGACGACCGAACTCGGCGCGCGGCCTGCAATTCGCATCTGGGGGCGATGCAGTGTGCGGCGCAACGGCAAGCTGGTCCACGCCGATCGCGCCGGCCATCCGTCGGTCTCGAGCTTCTTCAACACCGACGAGACCAAGGAGGAATACAACGCCAGCGAGCCGGTCAACGATCGCAAGCGATGGACCGATCAGTTCGTCCATCTGATGGGACATACGGGCAACTACACTCGCGACGAGGCGATCGCCGCGATCGACGCCGACGGCCTGTTGCCCGACATGCTAAGCTTCAATCCGTCGAAGCCCGCAAAGTATCCCAACGGGCGATCGTTTCTCGACGACGTCATCGATCACCGCCTAGCCTTCCTGTCAAAGGGCGATATTCCGCCCAGCGGATTGAAGCCGCATACCGACGTGCTGAAGGAGTTCCCCTACCTCGGGCCGCCGCATCCAAAGAAGTGAGACGGCGGACGGCCGCGTATCGGGCGGGCCGCTACTCCCAGACCGGCCGCACTTCGATCCCTGCATAACGCAGGTCGCCGAAGTGCGGCATCTTCATCGCCCACTCGATCGCCTCGTCCATCGACGCGCACTCGATCACGTAGAGCCCGCCGATCTGCTCCTTGGTTTCGCAAAACGGCCCGTCCAGGGCGACCTTCTTGCCGCCCCTCGTCCGCACCGTCTTGGCCTCGACGCTCGGCCTTAGCCGAATCGAGTCGACCAGTTTCTTCTGGGCCTCCAGCTGCGCATACACCTTCATGTGCTCGTTGAAAGTGCGGTCCTTCTCCGACTGGGGCTCGCGCTCCCACGCATCTCCGTCCTGGGTCAGCAAAAGCAGGAACTTCATTCGGCGCTCCTTCGGGTACCCCTCGACT
>DASQHV010000575.1:0-4530 GCA_035631915.1 Candidatus Acidiferrales bacterium
GCGGATGGGGGCTGTTGGCTATATTCCACGATAGCGCTGAGGAGTGGCCAAATTGGTAAGGCTCCTGACTCTGGATCAGGCAATTGAAGGTTCGAGTCCTTCCTCCTCAGCCAACACATCTTATTGAGCGGCCGCAGCGGCGGCGCGCGACGACGGCCCCATCGTCTAGTGGTTAGGACACCGGCCTCTCACGTCGGGAACGCGGGTTCGACTCCCGCTGGGGTCACCAAAGAAATCGAGCACTCAGCCGCGTCCACTTTTCCCCAATCCCGCGTGGTCTGACCGCGCGCCTGAACTTTTCAGGATCGGCGTCTTCAGCTGCTCAACCTTACGGGGCGTGGCAGGTGTGGGCGTTGCCGGTAACCACCGCCGTGCCGCCGTTGGCGGTGCATGTTGCGCCCGAGTCCGTGCCCTCCGCCTGACCTCCGCCGGTGGCCACAGCGGTCGTTTTTGCTCCGGCCACGGCACACTCTGCATAAGCGAATGATCCGCTGCCGGTCGCATTCGAGTTCGCCTTGCAGTTGGCTTGCGTCAACGTCGAAGCGTCGCCGCCGGAACTTGAAACCGACTTTGCAGTCCCGGAGAACGATTGGGCGCTGGATACGGAATTTGCTCCAGTGGAAGTCGCGGTCGCATGACCGCCGTCACCACCCGCGACAGCGGTGCCGCCGACCTTTGCGACGGCATTCGCCTTGCCCTGATTCCCTCCCTCATGGGAGACCGTCGCTTCAGCGTAGCTGCCGGAGCCCGACGCGGTGGAATGCGCGACCCCGGTTCCGTCGGATATTGCGACGCAACGGCCGCCATCGGAGCCGGTAATATCAACTGTGTTGTTTCCCTGCTCGACGCATTTCGTGCTCTTACCCGCGGATGCCGGCGATGAGAGAAGCAACAGTATCGCGATCGCAACGAACGCGATTGCATGAAGTGAGCGCATCTGGGTGTTCATCAGAGTTCGACCTCTCGCTTGGCACGGCATTTCAGAAAAAACGCACTACCATGCAATAGACGAGGCGCTATCGCAAGCATCGAGGTCAGAGTTGATGCGCCGCGAACCGAACCAGGAGAGGCCGGTATTCTTTCGCGCGCGCCCGACATCTAAGCCGGGAGCATCAAAGCTCAGGCTGCGCGCTATGGAGAGCTGCTCAACAAGCGTGGGACTCTCGCGCTCGACGCCGGATGAAAATGAGCCTCAGCGTCGCTAGATGCCTGAGCAATTGGACGCATTGACCGGAATGACGTCCATCGTGCCGCCGGTAAAGCTGCCTTTCTTTACACAATTCCCCTTGAACGCATAGGGCCCGGTGATCTCGTCCCCCGCTTGATTCAAGGTTCCGGTGATGGTCGCAGAGCATCCCTTTCCGGCCGATGCTTTCATCACAATCAGCGACCCGCTTATCTTTCCGCCCAAGGATCCAAACGCGAACGCGCCACCGGGCCATTCGAAGTCGAACCGGCTCATCCCATGAGATTTGACGAACGTCTTACCGTTCTTGGACACGGCGATCTTCAACACGAGCGAGCCCACACCAAAACTTGTGTCGTCGGTGCTTCCACCCCAGCATCCGGTGACAGTAGTTTGCGGAGCCGAATTGGAAGCGGCCGACGAGGTAGCGCCTCCCCATGCGCCGTCGTCGTCCTCCTGCGCGCGAGCACTAGACGGAAACGCGACAAAATAGGCAACGAAAGCGATGATAGTCAGTGCGCTCAAGGTTCGACGTACGATCGAGTTACAAGTGTGCTCCATTAACATTATCCTATATGATGATTTGCGCTGTTAAAGCTTGTCTATAAACAGCAAAACGGGTGATCGACGTCAAGACTTGAGGGCAGCTCTGTCCTTGGTCGAGAGGGCTCCGAGCCGGACGCTCGGTAGTCGTTGTGCGTATCAAGGGCGACGGCACGCCGGAGCAGTTCCGCGAGATCCACGAAACCGTGATTAAGACTTCGCCGAACTACTTCAATATCACGCGTCCGATAGCGATCGACGCGGAGCTGCGCGTGGAGAAGCCGCCAGGTTCAGCCGTTCAATTCGTCGAGCAGTGACTTGGCGTCCTTCAGGTCGGCGGTGTCGAAGCCTTCGGTGAACCAGTTGTAGATCTCCGCGAGCATCGCGCGCGCCTCGTCGGGTTTGGCTTGCGTGGTCAGCAATCTTGCGAGGCTGACGGTCGAGCGCAGTTCAAGGAGCTTCGCGCTCTGACTACGCGCGACGTCGATGGCCTTGCGCAAGCAATTCTCGCCTTCGGCGGCGTGGGAGTTGCCCTGCGACAACAACATCTCACCCTTCACTCGAAGGATTTCCGCCTCTTCCCATCGTTGTCCCATCTCCACACGGACCAACAATTTTTCGACCAGCTCGGCGCATTCTTGCGTGCGGCCGAATCGCAGACACTCATATGCGAGAGGTAACAGGAGCCAGGTAGGCGAGACGCTTTCCATAGCCTCGGCTGTCGCGATACCGAGCCGCATCTGCTCGAGCATAGTTTCGTCATCGCCCATACAGCTCCGCGCCCAGCCGTTAATCACGCTGCTAACCGCGACCGCGAAGCCCAGACCCTGTGCGGTCGCCTCGTCAAGTGCCTGTTGCGAAAGCTCAAGAGCTTCGGATGCCGACCGGCGGCGAACCGCACCCATACCTGCTATGTGCGGAGCCACATACGTCGAGTATCCCTGCGGGAGGCCGCTCACCCAGGCGAGTGTCTTCTTGCGGCGGGTGGCGGCTTGGTCAGGGAAGCCCATCATCAGCAGGTCCAATTCGAATAGAGAAAGCGCGATCGTTTGAACTTCCAGACTTCTGCCGCTCAGCCGCGCACCGGCTGCGCCCTCGGCAGACATCGCAGCCAACTGCTCGAAATAGCCGCGCGCCGCGACGAGGTCTCCCATCCACACCGTCACCTCGCCCAGAGCGGCGATAGTCATCACCAGCTTGACCGGGTCGTCGGAGCGCTTGGCGATCGCGAGTTGCTCGTCGGCGAGGTCGCGCGCCCGTCTCAGCTCGGCGATGAAGAGGCACGCCCACCGGAGTCCGTCGAGCACGTAGAACAGCTTCTCGTCGTCGCCCAGTTGCGCGCACAAATCGCGGGCCCGGCCGAAGGCGGCGATCGACGCTGGCGACCCGATACTGGAGGTCATCTGGTGTACCTGCCCAGTCAGGATTTGCAGGCGAAGTTCGAGGCGCGCGCGCTCGCTGCCCTCAGGGATGGCGCTAATCTGCTTCAATCCATCTTCGGCGGAGACGGCGGCGGCCGAGTACGCGGCACGCTCCATCGATTGTTCACCCGCACGGCAGGAATATTCGGCTGACTTGGGTGAGTTGGCGCTGCGGCCGTAGTGATACGCCAGCGACGCCACATGGTCTTCCAATTGATCTTTGAAGAGCGACTCGATCGCGGCGCCGGCGCGTTCGTGGAGATGCCTCCGTCGCTCGATCAGCACCGAGTTGTACGCGACCTCCTGCGTCAGTGCGTGCTTGAAGGTGTACTCGGTATCGCCGACCGCGGGCTGCTCGTAGATGAACTCGGCAAGCTGCAGGTCGCCCAGCTTCCGATTGAGCTCGTCGTCGGGCGTCTTGACCACCTCGCGCACGAGCGAGAACGGAAACTCCTTGCCGATCACGGCCAGGGTTTGCAGCAAATCCTTTTCATCGGCAGGTAAGCGGTCGATACGGGCGGCGAGGATGCCCTGCACGGTAGGCGGGATCTTCAGCTCGGCAAGCGGTTGCGTGAGCCGCACGGCGGAGCCCTCGCGGACCAGCGCGCCCTCGTCGAGCAACACCTGCACCGTTTCCTCCATGAAGAATGGATTGCCCTGCGTGCGTTCGATGACCAGGCGCTTGAGCGGCCGGACTTCGGCCGAATCGCCGACCATCGCGGTCAGCATCTCGTCCGCGTTCTCCTGGCCCAGCGGGTCGAGCCGCAATTGCGTGTAGTAGGTCTTGGAGCCCCACTGATGCGAGTACTCGGGGCGATAGTTCACGAGCAGCAGGATTTTCGCGGTGCCAATCGAGTCGGCCAGCAGGTTGAGAAACGCCTGCGTCTCGTCGTCGATCCAGTGCAGGTCCTCGAAGATTACGATCAACGGCTGGTTGAGGGATTCGCGCAGCAGGATCCGCTTGATCGCGTCGAGCGTGCGCCGCTTGCGGACCTGCGGGTCCATCTGCGCCAGCGGATCTTCACCCTCGACGATCGCGAGCAGCGCGAAGAGATAGGGCAGGGCGTCCTCGAGCGCGCGGTCCAGGGCAAGCACCGCGCCGATCACCTTGGCTCGGCGCGAGCGCTCGTCGTCGTCGCCGACAATCTTGAAATAGTTGTGCAACAGATCGATCACCGGGAAATAGGCCGACGCTTTGCCGTGCGAGACCGAGAACGTCTCCAGCACCTTCCAGCCCGACTGGTTCTTGGCCTTGAACTCGAAGACCAGGCGCGACTTGCCGGTGCCCGCCTCCGCCATCGCGGCGACGATCTGCCCGCGGCCTGCGTGCGCGAGTTCGGCCGCGTTGGACATTGCCGCCATCTCGCGATCGCGTCCGAC
>DASQHV010000576.1:0-3416 GCA_035631915.1 Candidatus Acidiferrales bacterium
TGACCTAACAGGATGCGGCCGCGGCGGCCTGTTAGAAGTTAGGGCGCGAAGACGCGAGGAGTCGGCGAGTGCTCGTGTCATTCTGAGCGGAGGTTGCCGGAGTCGAAGAATCCCGGCGCGCGATCTTCCGCGCGTTCCGCCTTCTGCCCCAGGCTCGCCCCCGCGCGCGAAGCTCAGATCTTAACCTCCTCGTACACATCCCCACCGACTATGTCTGCCGCCGGATTGGCGCTGGAACGGATGCGGACCACGAGCTGTGCGAATTCGGGGTCCGAACGCAGCTTCGCGAAACTGTTCCAATCCTTGTACTCGCTGACGGCGATCAGCGTGCTGGCCTGCGAGCCGAACAGCTGGCGGTGAACTCTGAAGATGCCGCCGGCCCGCTCGACCAGCTTCTTCACGCCCTTCAGATTTTCGAGCTGCTCGCCTGTACGACCTTCGCGCGCGCGAAACGACATCACCGCGGAAACTGCCATTTGCCGATCCTCCTGTCTGTGGGGTTGATTTCCAATCCCCGACTACCACTCGAGATCCGCTAAGGCAATTACGCTCCGAATAACGTTTGAAGTCCGCCCGACAAATGACGACCCGGCGTTCGCCGGATTGCGCTTTGGGGATTGAGCGCATCCGCCGACATTCCGAGTCGCAAAAGCGCGCGACGCAGGAATGCCAACGCGGACCGTCGGCTATTGTCCAGTGGTCGCGCCGGCCTTCTTCGCCATCTCGTGATGCATCTTCGCGAGCTTGGCGGCGTCCTTCGCAGTCTTCTCGAAACCCGCCGCGATCCCGTCGCACATTTCGGCCATGTAGACCGGCTTGGGGATCTTCATCTTCCGATACGTGTCCGCGGCGCCCTTGTGGAGGTCCGCCTTTTTCTGGGCGTCTGCGGCCTCCTGTTCGAAGTATGCCGCGATCGCGTCGTGCTCGGCGGGCGTCTTCGCGCTGCTTATCATTTGATCGAGGTTGTCGTCGGTGACGGCGCTTGATTGTGCACTTGCGCGAACCGTCGGCAGCGCAGCCGCGGCGAGCACGATCAGCCCCGCCACGAGGAACACGGTCACTCGCTTCATTTTCTCGACCTCCGCCTCATCCGAACTAGCAAACCGCCGCGCGGCCGACAAATGGCACGACGCAGAGTTTGACGCCGTCGGTCTCCTGACGTGCGATGCGAATCGCGTTCGACTAGTCATTGCCTGGCCGGATTGCGCGCTGGGGATTCAGCGCGTGGGCCGACATTCCAAAGCGGGCGAATACCTGCAAGAATTTTTTCTTCCGCGACCCTGCTCGGTGAGCCGGTAGCTCAGGTGGTAGAGCATGTGACTTTTAATCACAGGGTCCCGGGTTCAAGTCCCGGCCGGCTCACACAAGATTCCGCTTGCGAGAACCAGGAGCGGAACGCGCGGAGGATCGCGCGCCGGGATTCTTCGCTTCGCTCAAGAATGACACGAAGAGTGCGTCCTCCGCATCTTCGCGACCAAAGTTCTAACAGGCCGGAGCGGCCGCGTCTTTTTTCAAGTCACCCTCACCCCAGGCGCGGACGCCGTGACCGTGTGTCTGTGACACGTCCCGCAACTGAGCGGGAGAGGGTAAGAAGGTACTCAAGAGACATAGAGGGGTGCAGGGGCTGGCCCCTGCCGGGGATGCGGGGCGCGAGCCGCGCATACAATGGTCCCTCCCAAGTCCCTTGCGGCCAACTGCGACTTGACTATCGTGGGGGCGGGCCGTTTCGCGGCGAACGCGCGGCGCGCCTCAACTACGATTAGGGGACCGAAATGAAACCAAACCTCACGGCTTCGGTTGCGATCCTCGTGCTCGGTCTGATGCTTTTTCCGGCGAGTGGCGCGGTCGCGGCTGACGACATCCTTCGCCTCAACGTCTTCACCGATTGCCACTGCTCGGACCCGGTCGGCCAGAGTTTCTGCGCCGACGTCAAAACGAAAATTCAAGATTCGGCTGGGTTCCGGCTCGCGGAGCATCCCGATACCTACGGAATCGGCGTGCATCTCTGGTGTATCGGCATGTTCGACGGGCTGCCGGGTATCGACACCAAGCTGGTGGGCACCATGTCCGCGGTCTCGGTCGCGTTTACGATCTATTCCGACCGGCTACCGGGTGAGGTTTACGAGGACTCGTCCGTGTTTCGCGTCGGCAAGGACGCTGCGGACGAGATGGCGAATCGAATCGTCGCGGCGATCGGGCAACTGGCGACCGCCAACAAGACCGTCTTCGAGCATATCCGCGCGACGCCAAAGCCTTCGGCGACGGCGACCCCAAAAGTCATTCAGTAGTGTTTGCGGTTCGCGGTCAGCGGACGACGTGGTGCTTCCGGAGGAAGTGGCGATGGCGCCAAAGCGAGGCCAGCCGCCGATGACTGCTCGAGCCGGCTTTCGCGGTCGCGTTCGAGGCGGTTGACCGAGTTGCGGCAGGATGAGCGGGCGGTGGGGTCATCGCGATTGGACCAACCACTGCTGCCGGCGGAACCTCGGCGAGATGGGTGAGCGGTGCAAGAGGAGCCAGGGGCGCAGTCGCCGCAGGGGCCGTGACCGGCACCACCGAGGACACTTGAGCGAACTGGGCGACAGGCGCGACAGAGGCTGCGGTTGCCGCGACCGGCGCGGCGGGGGCCGGCGGCGAAGTCGCCGCCTGGACCGCGGCCAGCCGTGGCGAAGGCGCGTGGCGCACGACAAACACCGCGACCGCAGCGATTGAAGCCGTCGCGCCGATGACGGCTGCGGCTTTCGCAATCCACCGCGTTGGCAGGGGCTTGCGGGCAATCGTGCGCGGGTCGCCTCCGGGAATCACGACGGCATTCTCTTCGGCTTCGAAATCGAGCATGAAGCTGGCGGTCACTTCGGCAACGTCGAGGCCCAGGAACTCCGCGTAGCGGCGGAACGATGGAAGCAAGTAGAGCTGGTCGGGAATCGCTCCATAGTTGCCGGTCTCCATCATATCGACGTACGACGCGGGAACCCTGATCTCGGATGCGACCTGTTTGGCAGTGAGCCCGCGCTGCTCGCGCGCCTCGACCAAGCGCGCGCCCAACGACAGCTCAGATTCCGACTCGGGACACGCAGCCTCGGGCGGCAGATACACCGGTTCTGCGCGGTGACCCACGCGGAGGAACGTTCTCCGTCCCCTGGAAAAAGCTGAGGACACGATTGATACCGGCTTCGAGAACAGTCTTCCGGGCGGCTTGACCGAAATCAATGCCCCCCGGAAGGGGCTCGCCGATCTGCCGGGCTTAGAGCGCCCGATCGGCGGCTCGGCGTCCGCAAAGCTGGTATCCAGGTCGATCAATTCAGCGACACCATCGAAAGCAGGTTCGAATCTTCGAGCAGCCGGCTCGCGCCCAGGACTACCGACTTGAGCGGATCGGTGCTGATCGTCACCGGCAACCCGATTTCCCGGCTCATGTA
>DASQHV010000577.1:0-4107 GCA_035631915.1 Candidatus Acidiferrales bacterium
ATCCGCCGATCTTCCAGCCGTTCGCCTCGTCGGAGCGCTCGATCCGATGGTGCGCGCAGGAGGGCGTCACCGCGATTCTGCCGCCGCTGCATCCTACGCTCGAGCATCAGCTGTGCGAGATTTACGCCGAGGTCTCGTACCGCCCGCTGGGCGAGGGGATGGGCGTGCTGCGCGATATCGTGATCGCCGACACCGACGACGAGGCGCGCGCAATCTGGCACGACAGCGGCTACTTCTGCGGCCACGAATGGTTCGAGCCATTCGGATTTTCCAAGGGCCTCGAAGATCCCAAGACCGGCGAGCCCGCCGATCTATGGAGCAACGGACTTGCGTTCGTCGGCACGGTGGACACCGTCACGCGCCAGGTCGAGCACTTGCTGAAGCGCCTGCCGATCCGCTGGGTGTTCGCGTGGATGTACAACGGCCTGATGGCGCACGACCGGCTGATGAAGTCGATCGAGCTGTTCTGGACCAAAGTGATGCCGCGCGTCGCGGACTTGAGCTGACGAGCTACCGCGTCGCGACCTTGGGCGCCGGCGGCGGCGGAGGCAAACCGATCGACGCGTGATCGACCAGGTAGCGCCATTTGCCGTCCGCGCCTTTGTGCAACAGCTCGGTGGTGCGGATGATCAAGGTCGCGGGCTTTCCGTCTGGTCCCGTCGTCGCCTGCTCCCAGCGGCCGACATTCATAATGTAGTCGCCGCCGACACTCCTCGCGTCGCTTGAGACCTGCTTGTTAGTTCCGCTCTTGCAGATTGCGATCGCCATCTTGCCGATCGCTTCCTTGCCCTTCGCCTCATCGCCAAGACCCGGAAAAATCGCGACCGCGTCACCTTCGTAGAGCAGTTCGATTCCCGATTGATCGCAATCAGCGAGCGCCTTGCCGAATGCCTCGCCGAGCGCGTGAGCGTCCTCGGTTGCGTCGGCCATCGCAGGAGTGGCGAATGCGAGAACCATCAACATTGTTACAGCCAGGCGTCGCAGCATGGGGCACCTCGGTGGTTGCGTCATTGTATGTCGCGTTACTACGACAGCGGCGCGGGTAAGTCCATCGAGGGCGATCGGTGAAACGGCGCGCGAATACGGCTAAGATGCGCCAAATCCGCCGTGCCGACGCTCATCTCCCAGAACTTTCTCGAAGACCTTGCGCTGGTGCTGTGCGTTGCGGCCATCACTACCGTTATCTTTCAGAAAATCCGCCAACCGGTGGTGGTCGGCTACCTGATCGCGGGAATGATCGTCGGCCCGCACGTGCCGATCCCGCTGCTGGTCGACGCCGGTCGCATCCACACCCTGTCCGAGCTTGGCGTGATCCTGCTGATGTTCGCGCTCGGGCTCGAGTTCAGCATCGGCAAGTTGATTCGGCTCGGCCCGACGTCGGGGTTCATCACGGCGCTGCAAGTCGGCTTCATGATCTGGCTCGGCTTCATCTGCGGGCGCGCGATGGGATGGACGCCGCTGGAGAGCATCTTCACGGGCGCGCTGCTGTCGATCTCCAGCACCACGATCGTCGCCAAGGCCTACGACGAAACGAAAGTGTCCGAGCGGCTTCGCGAACTCGTATTCGGCGTGCTGCTGGCCGAAGATCTGACCGCCGTCGTCGAGCTGGCCGTGCTGACCACGCTGGCTTCAGGAGCCAGCGTGTCGGCCCCGATGATGACGGTGACGATCGCGCGGCTGGTGCTGTTCCTGGTCGCCTTCGTCGGCATCGGGTACTTGGTGGTGCCGCCGACGGTGCGGCTGGTGGTCAGGATGGGGCGGCCGGAGACCACCGTGATCGCGGCGATCGGAATCTGCTTCGCCTTCGCGATAGTCGCCGAGCATGCCGGCTACTCGGTCGCGCTGGGCGCGTTCCTGGCGGGTTCGCTGGTCGCCGAATCCGGCGAGGCCGCGCAGATCGAGCACCTGGTCGCGCCGGTGCGCGACATGTTTGGCGCGGTATTCTTCGTCTCGGTGGGGATCATGATCGATCCCTCGCTGATCGTGGAGCACTGGGTCGCGCTGATTGTACTTACGGGCGCAGTGGTCGGCGGAAAAATCGTCGGCGTGAGCGTCGCCTCGGTGCTGAGCGGGGTGGGCACCAAGACCGCGATCGAAGCCGGGATGAGTCTGGCGCAAATCGGCGAGTTCTCATTCATCATCGCCGGCGCGGGCGTCAGCTCCGGCGCGACGCGCGATTTTCTCTACACGCTGGCGGTCGCCGTCTCGGCGCTGACCACGTTTCTGACGCCGTACATGATTCGCGCGTCAGTGCCGACGGCGGAATTTGTTTCGCGGCATCTGCCGCGCCCGCTCAAGGTGCTGGAGTCTCTGTACGACGGATGGTTCGAGCGAATCCGCCAGGCGACCGCACCGGCGCACGAGCTTCAATCGATCACGTGGCCCGTCGCGTCGATCTTGTCCAGCGCGGTGCTGCTCGCGGCAATTCTGATCGTCAACGAGCGCGACCCGCTCGACGTGACGACGCTGGTCGCCAACTCGGAGCGGCTGTCATATTTCTCCGCCGGCCTTTACGTCGACGCATTTGCGCTGCTGCTCTGCGCAGCGCCCGCGGCCGGCATGTATTTCGGAGCGCGCCGCCTGGCGACGACGCTCGCATTCCGTGCCTTCCCGCTTCCGCCTGACAGCGACACCGCACCCGCGGAGGCATTGATCGAATTGTTGCACGTCACGGTGCTGCTGGTCGTTGCGATGCCGTTGCTGGCGATCGTGCAGCCGTTCATGGGCGCGGTCGAAGGGATGGGAATCGTCGTGATCTCGACGGTGCTGATGGTAGTCGTCGTCACGCGCAACGCGCTCCGGATGCAGGGACAGTTGAGTGCCGCGGCGCGAATGATCACCGCCGCGCTCGGAGCGTCGCGTACGGCGACCGGCGCCGCCGCCAACGCGGAGGGCCACGCGTACGAAGTCCCAGGCATCGGCAGCCTGACGCCAGTCACCGTGCGGCCGGAGAGCGTCGCAATCGGCAGAAAACTGCGTGACATCGATCTGCACACGCAGGCCGGCGCAGTGGTCGTCGCGATCGGGCGCGGAGGCGGCGACGTGATCGTGCCGACGGGCGAGGAAGTGCTGCGCGAAGGCGACGTGCTTGAGATCGCGGGTTCGAGCGCAGCCGTCGCCGCAGCGGTCGGCCTCCTGAATGCATCGTCCAACCCGCGTGCCGAGCTCGCCGCGTCGGGATAGATTGAACGCGGGGCCCGCTTCGCGTCTTCGCGCCTTAAACTTCTAACAGGCCGCTGCGGCCGCATCCTATTTTTGTTTCTCTCCTACACCGGGTGCAGGGCTGGGCCCTGCCGGGGGTGCGGGGCGCGAGCCCCACATATAAGACTTCCTTGGTTGCATCCGCGCGGTGCGGGTCGTAACGTCGTGGCGTTTTTGACTGACAATTCACCTGCGGTGAGGTTGAGATGAATCTGAAAAATGCGGTCGCGCTTGTCACGGGCGGAGGGTCGGGACTCGGCGAGGCGACGGCGCGCGAATTCGCGTCGGCGGGCGCCAAGATCGCGATCCTGGATTTGCCGGCGTCACCCGGCGCGAAAGTCGCCGAGTCGCTCGGCGCCAACGCCGTCTTTGTCGAGGCCGACGTTGCCTCCGCGGACCAGGCCGCCGCGGCGGTTGAAAAAGCGGCCGCGAAATTCGGCGCGATTCATATCTGCGTCAACTGCGCCGGTATCGGCCGCGCGATGCGCACCGTCACCAAGGACGGGGCGCACTCGCTCGACCTGTTCAGCAAGGTCATCGCGGTGAATCTTATCGGTACCTTCAACACGCTCCGTCTCGCGGCAGCGCAGATGGCGAAGAATGCTCCGAATGCCGGCGGCGAGCGCGGTGTGATCGTCAACACGGCGTCGGTCGCGGCCTACGACGGTCAGATCGGGCAGGCGGCGTACTCGGCGTCGAAGGGCGGCGTCGTCGCGATGACGTTGCCGGTCGCGCGCGACCTGGCGTCGCTCGGCATCCGGGTCTGCACGATCGCGCCGGGAACTTTCGAAACGCCGATGCTCGCTGGATTGCCCGAGGCTAATCGCAAGGCGCTGGCCGCCGGAATTCCGTTTCCGCAGCGGCTGGGCAAACCGTCGGAGTATGCAGCGCTCGCGCGCCATATAG
>DASQHV010000578.1:0-6000 GCA_035631915.1 Candidatus Acidiferrales bacterium
TGGTACCAGCAAAGAGCAGAATCGCAGCGCAAGCGGGCAGCGAAACCCAGAGCGCTCTCGTCGCGAGGCCAGGTTTCACTACTTGCACTTCGTCGGTTTCGCGCAACAGCGGCGCACCGCGTAGTAGCGGTACGGCGCATAGGACCATCCCGATCGCAAACGCGACGTACAGCCACCACCAAAGATTCGCCTGTGACCTGAGAGTCAGTAGCGGTTCGACTGCGAATGGATAGGTCAACAGTGCCAGAAGCGACCCGAGGTTTGAGACGGCATAGAGACGGTACGGTGATGTGTCGCGCCCGATGCGAGCAAACCATGACTGTAGCAGTGGCGCGGTGGCCGAGAGTGCGAAGTACGGCAACCCGATACTCGCAGAAAGCAGCAGCAGGATGCGCGCCACCGGATAGTCGGCGCTGACCGTCTTCCAGCCGGCCCCGGGCAGGACTGGGGACTTCCATAGCAGCGTTGCAAGCATCATTGCTATGACACAGCTCGCGATTAGCATGAGATGAACGATCGCTTGTCGGCGCGGCGCGAGTTTGGTGCCGATCAGATGAGCGTATGTGTAGCCGGCCAATAGCAACGTCTGAAAAAACAGCAGGCAAGTAGTCCAGACGCTCGGCGCTCCACCGAACCAGGGCTGGATATACTTGGCGATCACCGGCTCGATCTGAAACAACAGGAAGGCGCCAAGCAGAATGGTGAAGGAAAAGATGGGCATCTCAGCGACAGATGAATCGCGGGGCGGGCATCAAGCTAGCCAACCAGCCTGAGACAAACAACCGGAATCGAAATAGGATCGCGCAAGCCGGAAAGCAAGCAGCAGCTACAGCAAGCTCGATCGCACCAGTTGCGCGCCGGCGACCATCGCTTTGAGCTTGCCGAATGCCACCTCGCGCGGCAGATATTTCATGCCGCAATCGGGCGCGACGACCAGTCGTTCCGGCGTCACGAATTTCAGCGCTTTTCCAATTCGACCGGCGACAATCTCCGGGGTCTCGACTTTCAAATCGCCGAGATCGAGCACGCCCAGGATGATCGTCTTCGACGGAAGATTCTTCAGCACCGCGAGATCGATTTTCGGCTGCGCAGTTTCGATCGACACCTGCTGCACGATGCTCTCTTCCAGCTCGCTCAGAAACGAATACGCCGACGGTTTTGCGGGCATCACGTGCGCGTAGCCGAAGCACATGTGAAGCGCTGTCGTTCCACGCACGCCTTCGAGCGCGCGATTGACGACCCGCACGCCGTATTCCTTTGCCTGCTGCGCGCGCGCTTCCATCCATGGTTCGTCGATCTGGACGATATCCGCGCCTGCCGCGAACAGGTCCTTGATCTCCTGGTTGACCGCGAGCGCGAGATCCATCGCGAGTTTTTCGCGATCCGGGTAGAACTGGTTGTCGTTCTGATGCGCCATCGTGAACGGCCCCGGCAGGGTGATCTTTACCTGTCGCTTGGTATGCGCTCTTAGAAATTCCAAGTCTCGAACTTCGACCGGGCCGCGCCGCCGAATTGGCCCGGTCACGAGCGGGACCGGGAATGACATGCTGCCGATTCGACCGGCGCCTTTGCCCGCGCGATCCGGATCTATGCCTTCAAGCGAGTTGGCGAATCGGTTCGAATAGCTCTCGCGCCGCATTTCACCGTCGGTAATGATGTCGATGCCGGCGGCTTCCATCTCGTGGATCGCGACGATCGTAGCGTCGTCCTGGGCCTGCTCAAGCCACTCGGCGGAAATTCTCCACAGCTCGGGCGCACGCACACGCGGTACTTGCTTGCCGAGACTCTTTCGATTGATCAACCAGTCGGGCTGCGGGTAGCTACCCACCACGGTTGTTGGCAACAGCATATTCGATCGATCCCGTCGGTCTCGTTCGCTTGATGTTCGCTGCGAGAATGTTTACTACGGGCAGGAACCTAAAGGTAGGATCGATCGGTCCCGAATCCACCGGGAAAACGTTCGCTGCGAAAAATCGCGACTACTTGTCCGGCATTTCGGGGACGGGAACCATCGTTCCAGTGATGTTGCGATCGATCCTGGGCAGGCCCTGGCGCGCGGGCGAGAGCTTCACGACGTGCTTCCCGGAAATCGAGACGTTGCCCATACCCGGCTGGTCTGCCTGAGAATCGTTACCAAATTCGCCGGCGCGTCCGGGTATCATCGCGCCGTTAGGGTATGCGCCGATCGTCGTTACGCCGCCCATCGCACCTCCCATCATCGAGCCGCCGCCACCCATTCCCGCGGCGACGCCGAGACGCGGAATCGCAGTTGCAATCATCGCCGTCGACGCCACCAGAAGAAATCGTTTGCTTATACTCATCGTCGTTGCTCGCTTGAAAAAAATAAGCGGGACGCGGCCGTCCATCACCGACTAAACTCACTGAGGGGCGGGTTGGTTCCAATCTACCGCGACTGCCTCATTATTGCCTACAGGCGGCTTGCGCGCGACTCGCGAGGTTTTGGAAATGTCGCCAGGACTGCGTAACTTAAGCGGCGTCCGAAGGTTATTGCGGATGTGCGGATGTTCGATCGTTTAAAAGCACGACCCGAGTGGAAGTTCTTCGGCGTTCTGCTGAAGGCCGATCGTCGGCTCGCGATTGCCTGGTGGGCCGCGCTGTCGCTTAGGGGACTGCTGCCGGCTCTGTTCGCGATCGCCATGGGAGTGCTGGTGGGCGCGGTGCAGCGCGGAAGTTCGCTCGCGACTCCGCTGGTCTCCGTGGGCGCAGTCTTCGTGCTGCTGCAAATCCTGCCGCCGCTTCATCACGCAGTTGGTGCGAACCTTGGCAGCCGCACGGCCGCGTGGCTATACGACCAGCTGACTATCGCGTGCGTCACTCCGCCCGGGATGGGACATCTCGAAGACCCGCGCCTCACCACGGACCTCGCGATGGCGCGCGACTTCGACCTCGGCATCAGCGGACCCCCCATGAGTATCGCGATGGACTTTATCGCGTCCGGCCTGGTCGAGATGGTAGGCGGACTGCTATCGGCGGTCGTACTTGCCGGCTACCGATGGTGGGCGCCGTTGATTCTGGCCGGTGCGTGGCTAAGCACGCACTGGTTGCTGCGCGAAAGCGGCGTGTGGCGCGATCGCAATACCGACGAGGTTCGCGAGGCGCAGCGCCACGCCGACTATGCGTACCGGCTTGCGGTCGATCCGCCCGCGGCCAAGGAGCTGCGGCTGTTCGGACTCGCGGGCTGGACGATCGAGCGGTTCAGCTCGCGACGGCGGCGCCTGTTCGATCTGCGCTGGGAGGCGACGCGACTGCGCGAGCGGCCCGTGCTCTGGAGCCTGCTGATCGTGCTGGGCGCCAACGCTTTGGTGTTCTGGGCGATGGCAGCGGACGCGAGCGCGGGACGGATTTTCGTGGGGCAAGTCGTCACCTTTGCCAGCGCGGCAGTCAGTACGAGCATGATTGCGTTCGGCGGATTGTCATGGGCGCTCGATGGCGCTGCCGCGCCCGCCGCCGCCGTGCTTCGGCTGCAAAGCACGATGGGGCCAGCGGGAGCGCTCGTGCGCGGCAGTCGCGCGGCGGATAACATGCCTGCGCGAACGATCCGGTTTCGCAATCTGAGCTTCGCATATCCTCTCACGAACGACCCCGTGCTGGTTGATTTCGATCTGACGATTCCGGCCGGTTCATCGCTCGCGATAGTCGGCCAGAACGGCGCGGGCAAAACCACGTTGGCCAAGCTGCTGTGCCGCCTCTACGATCCGGATGAGGGAGCAATCGAGATCGACGGCGTCGATCTGCGCGAACTCGATCTCGATGGGTGGCGCGCGCGCGTGACCGCCGTATTCCAGGACTTCACAAAGTTTGAGCTCCCGCTGCGCGATAACGTCGCGCCGGCCGGAGCGCCCGACGACGCGATCCGGCAGGCACTAGGCGATGCGGGCGCGGCGAATCTCGCGTCGCTGGATACGGTGCTCTCGCGCTCGTACCGCGGCGGCACCGATCTCTCGGGCGGACAGTGGCAGAGAATCGCACTCGCGCGGGCATTGTGCTCGGTGAAGCTGGGCGCAGGCGTCGTGCTGCTGGACGAACCGACCGCGCAGCTCGACGTGCGCGGCGAAGGTGAGATTTTCGACCGGGTACTCAAGGCCACGCGCAATGCGACGACCATCCTGATCTCGCATCGATTCTCGACCGTGCGGCACGCGGATCGCATCTGCGTTCTCGAGCACGGCCGCGTCGTCGAACTGGGCACCCACGACGAGTTGATGGCGCTGGGTGGACGTTATCGCACGATGTTCGAGTTGCAGGCGTCGCGTTTCGGCGACATGAACAATCAGGAAGAAGGAGTCGCGCTCGATGAGCCAGCATGACGACATGCCGGCTGCGATACCCTCGATGTGGCGCGCACTCAAGCGCGGCTACCAGGCGGAGCCTCGTCTGTTAACGGTCGCATTCGGACTGTCGCTGCTGGCGGCGCTGCCCGACGCGCTGATGGCGTTGTGGCTGATGCTGCTGGCCAACGGTGTAACGGGTCACAACTATGTTGAGATAGTCGCGTCCGCGATGGGGCTCGGAGTGTCGGCGGTCGGCACCTGGTTTCTGCGCGTCACCAGCGATCGCATCCAGCGCCGCTTCCGCGACCGCCTCACTATCGCGCTTGAGTCTCACGTGGCGCGACTGCAGGCGTCGGTCGCAACGATTGCCCATCACGAACGGCCCGAATACCTCGACCGGCTCGCAGTGCTGCGCGACCAGGTCTTCGTTCTCGACCACATGTACATGTCGATGTTCTCGACCTGCGGATGGATCTTGCGGCTCGGCGTGACGGTGGTGCTGCTGATGTCGATCAACCCGGTGCTAGCACTGCTGGCGGCATTCGCGCTGCCTACCGTGCTGACGTCGACGTGGCGGCCCGGAATCGAGCGCGCAGCGGAAGAGCAGGGCGCGTCGGCGAACCGTCTCGCGCGACACCTGTTCACCACGGCGACGACGGCGCCGCCCGGCAAGGAGGTGCGCGTCACGAGGATCGGGAATCGCCTCGTGACGATGCGCCGCGACGCGTGGGAACGATGGTACGGACCGGTGGCCGCAGCGCGCTGGGGCAGTGCGCTTTGGCATACGCTGGCCTGGACGATCTTTGCCGCGGGCTACGTCGGCGCGGTGGTGATGGTTACGTCCGTCCTTCACGCAACCGCCGGCCAGGTGCTGCTGGTGTTGGCCGCCGGCAGCAGGCTGTCGGCTTACATCGGCGCGACGGTCGGGGAAATCGGATTCCTGCGCGGCATCTGGCTCGACGGCTCGCGGCGCCTGGCGTGGCTGGAGGATTACGCCGCGGCGCAGGCGGAGCACGCCGACTCGAGCGCACCGGCGCGACTGACCGACGGAATCCGCCTGGAGCACGTGTCGTTCGCCTATCCCGGCACCGAGCGCCGGGTGCTCGAAGACGTGAACCTGGACCTCAAGCATGGCTCCGTCGTCGCGATCGTCGGAGAGAATGGCGCCGGCAAGAGCACGCTCGTAAAGCTGTTGGCGCGTCTCTACCGGCCCGACCAGGGTCGAATCCTGATCGACGGTGTGGACCTGGCGCGGATTAGCGTTGAGGACTGGCGCGAGCGCGTCGCGGGCGCGTTCCAGGATTTTTTCCGCTTCGAGTTTCGCGCGCGTCACACGGTTGGCCTCGGCGACGTGCCGCGTCTCGACGACGAGCATGCGGTCGTCACGGCTGTAGATCGCGCGGGCGCGGGCGACGTGATCGAGCGGCTCGCGACCGGGCTCGAGACGCAACTCGGTCCCACCTGGCCGAATGGCGTGGAAGTCAGCTTCGGCCAATGGCAGAAGCTGGCGCTGGCGCGCGGCTTCATGCGCGATCATCCGCTGCTGCTGGTGCTCGACGAACCGACTGCCGCGCTGGACGCCGAGACCGAGCACGCATTGTTCGAACGCTACGCCGCTGCAGCTCGCAGTGAACGGCGGAACGGTGGCGTCGAGAACTCGCGCAATGGGCAAATCACGATTCTGATATCGCATCGATTCAGCACCGTG
>DASQHV010000579.1:0-4005 GCA_035631915.1 Candidatus Acidiferrales bacterium
CCGAGCAGGTCGGATTTCAGAGCATAACGATTGCGGTCGCGGCACGACACGTTAAGCACAACGGGAATCTTCAGGCGCTCCTTAATGCTCGCGCCGAACACCAGCCCTGACATCTTCACTTTGCCGAGCGAGTTGTCAGTAAGATTGATTGCGTCGACGTGACCCGCGAGCGCTGCGAGGCGCTTCAGGAGCGGCGCCGGATTGATCCCGCGCGGCGGCGATACTTCAAGCCATAGCGCCGGCGTGGCGGCGGTCAGTTTTTCGAGGATCGACGGCAACCTGGATCTCCCATCGCAGGAGCTTACGCCTGGCGGCGCTCGGTCGCCTTGACCTTCTGATATTTGCGGTAGTCGTAGCCGGTCGCCATCGCCATCAGCAACGGCTCCATCCCGCCCTCGCGCTCGCGGCGCAGCACCCGCAGCCGATCGAAGAACTCGCGGAAGTCTTTGTCGATGCGGCGCTTGCCGTCGGTCGGCTGCAAAAAGAAATCATGCAGCCGCGTGACGGTGAAGCGGAGCGAGGAAAAGCGCAGCTCGTTGGGAAACGCGTCCCACTCGGCGAGCGATAGCGTCCGCACGGATTCGTATCCCGACAGCAGGTAGCGGAAGCGGTCGAGCGAGTACTCGCCGTCCACGAAGCACAGCGCGTTGACCGCCGTCGCGATATCGAAGATGAACTTGCCGCGGCAAGCGGCGTCGAAGTCGAGCATCGCGGTCAGTTTCTCGCCGCGGAACAGCAGGTTGTCCGAAAAGATGTCGCCGTGGACGACGCCCTTGGGCAGCTTGCCCTCCAGGTAACGCGTCAGGTACTCGACCTCGTCGTCGAGCGTGCGGCAAATCTTGCGGAAATAGTTCGGCAGCCGCGAGCGCACGCTCAGGTACAGGTCCGCGATTCGCTCGAAGCTGAAGCGATTGTCGATGCCCTTCTTGTAGGCCTTGCCGATGACGTGCAGGTCGCCGAGCGCGCGGCCGATGGTCTCGAGCTGGCTCGGCTTGAGGCGCGCGGGCGGGATGATGCGCCCCTCCTGGTACTTGAACAGCGACACGCATCGATTGTTGAAGTTGCGATAGAAGCGGCCCATCCGATCTTGCATCGGATGCGGACACGGGAACGCGTGCTTGCGCAGGAACGACAGCAGATCGATCTCGCGCTTGAGCTCGTTTTCGCCCTTGACCTCGTCGATCCGCAGCAGAAATTTACCCTTGGCAGTCTCGAGCAGGTAGTTGGTGTTGACCGAGCCCTCCGGGATGCCGCTGACGCTGGAGACGCGGCCCAGACCGTAGTCGTCTGAGAGCTCCTTGAGGAACGGTTTGCTGAGCTCGGTGTATACGGCCATTGGGGGGCGCAATCGGTCGGAGAGTGTCGGCGGCCAAGTCTAAGGTGTGCTCGGCACTTCGTCAACTAGGGTGCCCGAAACCCGTGCCGGAGTGCGGGTTTGACGAATTCTCGAAAATATTTTCTGTGAGCGCGCACGCTTTCTGCCGCGGTTGATGGTCAACGAGTTGCACCCGACTTCGCGTCTGACTAAATGAAACGCATGGTCACAGCCAAGAAAAATGCATCGAAATCCGCTTCGAAAAAGTCCTCCGGCGGCGCGGCCGCGGGCAGCGTCGCGTTGGAAGGCAAAAAAGCGCCGGCGTTCACGCTCTCCGACGGCGACGGCAAGGTCGTCGCGCTCAGGGACCTGGTCGGTAAAAACAACCTGGTGCTTTATTTCTATCCCAAGGACATGACGCCCGGCTGCACGATCGAAGCGTGCAGCTTCCGCGACAACAGTGCGAAGATTCGCGCACTCGGCGCGAAGGTCGTGGGCATCAGCGCGGATTCGAGCGCGCGGCACAATACCTTCACAGAGAAATACAGTTTGAACTTCCCGTTGCTCGCCGACCCGGATAACAAGGTCACGCGCGCGTACGGCGTTTACAAAATGAAATCGCTCTATGGGCGCGAGTTCATGGGAATCGAACGGACCACGTTCGTGATCGACAAAAGCGGCGTCGTGCGCAAGGTGTTCGCCAAGGTGAAGGTGAACGGCCACACCGACGAAGTACTCGAGGCGCTGAAGAGTCTCGCGTAGCGACGCGTCAGGAAGCGGCTGCTTGATTCGTGTCGAGCAGATTGTCGCGCAGGAACGCGCGCAGCTCGGGCTCGACGCGCTTGCCGAGATCGTGCGACGCCTTCGGATAGTAGCAGGTCGACACCTTCGCCCCGCGCGCGCGCAGCGCGTCGGCCAGCCGCACCGCCTGCTTCAGAGGCATCCGATTGTCCCGCGTGCCGTGGATTATCAGCACGCTGACGTCCAGCTTGGGAGGCATATTGGCGATGACGCTGCGCTCGCGCAGTACGCGCTTGCTCGGCCATACTTCGCGCAGAATGGAAAGCTTGGTTCTGAGCGGCGCCTCCGGCCATAGCGACAGCATGTCGTAGCATCCCGACTGCAGAATCAGCGCGCGCGGCCGCGTGTCGTAATCCATCAGCAGGCCCGCCGCGACTGCGCCGTGTCCAAGTCCCCACACCGCCAGCCGGCCAGAATCGATATCGGCGCGCGACGCGAGCAGGTCGAGCGCCTTGCGTGACGCGAGCACCGACGGCTCGCCGACGAATCGACTCGGCCCCGACGAACCGCCGTAGCCCGGGATGTTCACGCAAGCTACTTGAATACCCATCGCCGAGACGCGCTGGCTCATCTGCACGCATTGATCGACGGTGCGCGCCTCGCCGTTGAGCACGAGCAGTCCGGGCCTGCGGCCGGGCTCATGCGTGCGGGTCAGGAATCCTTCGATGTGATACTGCCGCGGTCCAAGCGCGATGTCGAAGTTGAACGCGTCGACGTTGCTGTAGCGTGCAGCGGGCGACTTGCCGGGAATCCGGCACGCCGTCATCGCAACGCCGAATATCAACGCCGCAAGCGAAACGGCGATGGTGCGCAAGACGGCCGGGCGCACGCGGATGAGGTGATCGCGCATGGCCACGTAATCTACTCGTCCTGTCACAATTTGAAAACAGATTGATCACTTGCAATTTGCCGACGATGCTCGGCGCCGCATTGAATCCCAGGGCAGATTCGCCGATACTCGTTGATTCGCAAGCGTAATTTTCTCCGACGCGGGAGTACCAAGTGGCAACGCGGGAACTGGCGCAAGGGAAATCGGCATCGTCGAAAATCGACTTCGACAAGAACGGCGGCGTGGTCGCGGCAATCGCGATCGATCACGTGACGCATCGCGTGCTGACCGTCGCTTACATGAATCGCGCGGCGTTCGAGGAGACTATCGCCACCGGACGCGCCTGCTACTTCTCGCGCTCGCGCAACAAACTGTGGCGCAAGGGCGAAGAATCGGGGAATTTTCAGGTCGTGCGCGAAATCCGGATCGATTGCGACGAAGACGCGCTGGTCGTCGCAGTCGAGCAGCGCGGCGACGGCGCCGCCTGTCACAACGGCTACGAGTCGTGCTTCTATCGCAAGTTCGACGCCGGCGAGTGGAAGATCACCGACCAACGCAAAGTCGATCCCGCCAAGTACGGCCCCGGCTATGGCCATCCGAAGAAGACTTCCTGAGCGGCGCGCGGCGAAATTCAAATGGCGGCTGACAAGGTCCTGAAATTCGGCATCCCGAAGGGCAGCCTCGAGCAGCAGACGCTCGAGTTGATGCGCAAGTCCGGCTGGCGCATCTCGGTGGATTCGCGCTCGTACATCCCCAACGTCGACGACCCGGCGCTGAGCTGCCGGATTCTGCGGCCGCAGGAGATGCCCCGCTATATCGCGGACGGCTCGCTCGACGCCGGCATCACCGGCAGCGACTGGATTGTCGAGAACGACGTCAAGCTGGAGCAGGTCGAGAGCTTCATCTACGCCAAGGCGACGTTGAAGCCGTCGCGCTGGGTGCTGTGCGTGCGCGAGAACTCGCCCGTGAAGCGCCTCGAAGACCTTCAGGGCAAGCGTATCGCCACCGAGATCGTCAGCTACGTCAAGCGGATCCTGGCCCAGCGCAAAATTAAAGCAGA
>DASQHV010000580.1:0-2591 GCA_035631915.1 Candidatus Acidiferrales bacterium
GGTGCTGCGGCGCTCGAGTGTGATTCCGTGCCGTAGTTCGAGTTCGAGGAGCCGAGCGTCGAACTCTTCAGCGTGCCGGAGGTGGCCGAAGAGTTGGGCGGGGTCATGCACGACGGCAGACCCGCCACCGCGGCCGCCAAACCAAGCGCCGCGACGGCCTTTGCAATCCGATTCATTGTACCTTGAGTATATGCCCGCGCCATCTTTCTAACAATTAGACGAATCCCGGGAGGCGGCGTTTCGCCCGCAGACTGCCATAGCCGGAGCCCGGCAGCGCAAATTGTCCAAGCGCTTAGCGCGCGTAGCCGATTTCGACCAGGAAGTCGCGAACCAACTGGTTGAATACGGGGGCATTCTCGAAATACACCGAATGCCCGCATCCGGGCACCGTCCGCAGCCGCGAGTTTGGCAGCGCCGCCGCGAGCGAGCGCACTGTCTCGGGCGTGATCAAAGTGTCCTGCTCGCCGACGATGCACAGTATCGGCATCGTGAGCCGCCGCTTCACCGCGTCGAGGTCGTAGCGCAGTCGAATAATCTGCGGGCCGGCGTCGGCCGGCGGCCGGGCGCCGTGAATTCGCATCTCGTCGTAGAGGAACGCCATCTCGGGCGATCGCGCGAAATAATCGGACGCGTAGGTTGGCAACGAGCCGATCGGCGGCGTCGCGTCCACGGGCATCGGCGCACGCGCGTCGAACTTCATGTCGGCGGTGAAGACGCCACCCGGCGTGTCCGCCATCACCATCCCGGCGACGCGCTCCGAATGCTCCAGCGCGTAGCCGACGATCGTCCATCCGCCCATCGACTGGCCGACCAGCGCACACTTGTCGAGCTTCAGATGGTCGAGCAGGGCGCCGAGGTCGCTCGCATGCGCTCGATTGAACAGCCCGTCGGGATCGGGCGACAGGCCGAAGCTGCGCTGGTCCACCGTGATGCACTCGAAGGAGCGCATGAAGTAGGGCACCTGCTGCCACCATGAGAAGTGGTTGCCGCCAAGGCCGTGAAGAAAGACCAGCGGAGCGCCGGCGCCGACGCGTTCGTAGTAGAGCGAGAATTTGCCGATCTCGAGTCTGCCCGGCGTGATTCGATATTCCATCGCCACGATCTTCCCTTGATGGTCCCGCCTATGATGGCGAAATCTACCATCGGGACCGGGAAGCAGAAAGCCGGTTGGGATTGAGCCGTTAGCGCGCGACCAGAACCGGCGCCGGTATCGCCAAACTCAGTACGGTTTGACCTTGAAGCGGCGATGACCCTTGCGCGAGCGGAGATGCATCACGAGAGCAATGACGCCGAGCGCAAATATTTCGGCGACCACCAGCTTGCTCAGACTGCCACCAGGATTGGATTGAGCGGCGGCCACCGCTTGCTGACCAGCCGGAGACGGAACGATCGACAGGAAGTGGTCGCGCCACGCGGAAATTCCGCCGAGGAAGTTCCACATCACGATCGCGATCAGGCCGAGTGCGCCCGCGAAAATTCCCAGATGCTCCAAGCGGCGGTTGCGCGCGATGGACTCGAACGAAGCGGGATCGCGCAGATTGGTCATCGTGCGCAGGTTCAAGGGGGGCGCGAACCGCGGCGCCGGATCCTCAGGCTCGTCGTCGATCGACACCTCGATGCCGGGGCGCGGAGCTGGCGGTGCGTCAGGCTGCACGCCGGTGCGCGGCTCGCGAAGCTGGCGCAGGATGAACAGCAGATCGTCCTTGCCTGACAGGGTGCCGAGCAGCGCGCAATTCTCGAGCGCCTTCAGTTCGTCATGCGTGACGCTCAAGCGGTCGAGGAGTTCCTTGTCTGCGCGGAATTGCTCCCAGACCTCGCGTTTCTCACGCGGCGCCACGATTGCCGTGTGGCCTGGAGTAGTTGGTTTCATAGCTGCTGCCCCTTTCTGTTTTGCTGCCGAGTCAGCGAATACTTATGCCCCCATTGCGACCTTAAAGCAAGACATAAACTGTCGTAATTCTATTAGACTCTTTTAGCATCCTTAAACGACGCTTCAGAGCCTTATAGACTAATCATATTGTAGAGAAGCTCTACATAGTGTTATAGCCTCGGAAACGGCGTTTGCATGTGTGTAGATAAATCATACTGTGAGTTATGTGGCGGCCTCAGGATGAGAGCCAGGCGCGGCGGCCGCTTGGGTCCGGTCGCGCGCCCCCAGATATGCGCATCACGGCACGCGTGTTATGAAGCGTGTGGATTCACAAGTGGGGGAAATTTCTCAACGCGCCCGGGCGGGGCCATGGCGACGCCGGACGCCGTGGTGGACCGCCGCGCTGACGGTGACGGCGCTCGTCGCAAGTCCCTGCCTTGCGTCCCAGCCGCCGCAGATCGATTCGACTCCTCTCATCAAACTTGCCGCTTCAAAATTTGCGAATCTGACCCGCGCCGAGCGCGCGATGCTCCAGTTTGCCGACGCCGGAAGTATCCAGCGCGGAGAAATTGCGATCGCGGGCGCCAATGCCGACCCGACCGATCCGAGCAACGATCCCAGGCAGGCGGACAAGTGGGCGCATGAGCGGGACATCCGCGCCGCACTTATCATGTGGCTCTGCGACGATCCGGCGGCTACGCCGCTTATCAATCGCGCCGGA
>DASQHV010000581.1:0-1556 GCA_035631915.1 Candidatus Acidiferrales bacterium
GGTTCCTTCAGCCTGCTGCACTGGCTGGTCGTGCTCGTCATCGTCGTCCTGTTGTTCGGCGCCGGCAAACTGCCGCGGGTCATGGGCGACTTCGCCAAAGGCATCAAGGCTTTCAAGGCGGGCATGCGCGAAGATGACGAAACCGAAAGCAAACCGCCACAACAAGTGCAGCCGCCTGCCGCGTCCGCCAGCGACCGGCCGGCACATGATCGCAGCTGAAACGCCGCGAGTTCCGTCGCCGACGATATGAGCGAACAACGGTTTCCGCCGCTCGCGGAGAGCGCGATGACGGCTGAGCAGAAACGCGTCGCGGCAGCGATCGCCGAGAACCGCAAGACGCTGCGCGGCCCATTCCACATGCTGCTGCGTCATCCCGCGCTCGGCGACCGGGTCCAGAATGTCGGCCGCTATCTGCGCTTCGAGAGCACGCTGTCCGACGCAGTCAAGGAGCTGGTGATCCTGGTCACCGCGCGGTATTGGGGCGCGCAGTTCGAATGGGCCGTGCATCGCGGCTTCGCGCTCGACGCCGGGTTGCCCGCGACAGTTTGCGACGCGATCGCCAAAGGCGCGAAACCCCGCGGACTTACCGCCGACCAGAAAGCCGCCTATGACTTCGCCAGCGAGCTGCTCGCCGCCAAGGGCGTCAGCGATCCGGTCTTCGCACGCGCCCAGCAGATTTTCGGCGATACCGGCGTGGTCGAGCTCACGGTCTGTGTCGGCTATTATGGGCTGATCGGCCTCGTCCTCAACACCGATCGCACGCCGCTGCCGCCCGGCGCCACGCCGCTGCCGCCGCTCGCTTCCTAACGCGCGCGGGTTTCCCGCGATGCGGGTCGACGATTTCGATTTTCCGCTGCCGCGTCGCTTGATCGCCGCACATCCGATCGAGCCGCGCGACGCCGCGCGCCTGCTGGTCGTCGGCCGCGAGTATGCCGACAAGCACGTGCGCGATCTGCCGTTCTTGCTGAAGCGTGGCGACGTATTAGTGGTCAACGACACGCGCGTGATCCCGACTCGGCTGTATGGCCGGCGCGGCCAGGCAGCCATCGAGGCGACGCTCCACCGCCGCGAGACGCCGGCACGCTGGCGCGCCTTCGTCAAGAATGCGCGGCGGCTCAAGCCCGGAGACCGAATTGAATTCGCTACGGATTTCGCGGCGACGGTCGCGTCGCGCCATGATGAAGGCGATCTCAGTCTCGAGTTCGATTGCGGTGGCGGGGATCTGCGTGCAGCGCTCGAGCGCTATGGCGCCATGCCACTGCCGCCTTATATCAAACGCCCGCGCGGCGGCGATCCGCACGACCGCGCCGACTACCAGACGATTTTCGCCGTCACCGAAGGCGCTGTTGCTGCGCCGACGGCTGGGCTGCATTTCACACCGGGATTGCTTGAAGCGCTCGACAGCGCCGGCATCGCGCGGGTGACCGTGACGTTGCACGTCGGAGCCGGTACCTTCCTGCCGGTCAAAGTCAGCGACACGGCGGATCACGTCATGCACGGCGAATGGGGAACGGTAAGCGCTGACGCGGCGGCGCGGCTCAACGCCGCGCGCGCGG
>DASQHV010000582.1:0-3894 GCA_035631915.1 Candidatus Acidiferrales bacterium
GCCAAGGACCGCATCTTCTCCCGCGTGACGCAGATCGTGCGGACCGGCGCGATGGCGGGCGCACTCGCGGGCGCATACGTTGCGCGAATCGACCTGGCCACGCCGTTCCTGCTCGGCGCGATCGCATGGATCGTCGCGGGCGCGGTCGGACTGATGCTGATGGACGGTCGCGCTCACTCCGCGGCGAAGTTCTCGATGAACACCGCAGTCGCGGAGGTCGGGCATCGGATCGTCAACGGCACCCGGATCGGTTTCTCGACGCGCGCCGTTCGTCTGCTCGCGATCGCCTCGATGATTGGCACGGCGGCGTGGGCGCCTTACTGGCAGGAGTGGCAGCCGTACTTTCTCGCGCAGCTTGGGTCGGGCGTCGAAGTCATCGGCTGGATCTTCGTCTGCTTCAGTCTCGCGCAAATCGCGGGCGCGCAGATCGTCAACTGGATGCCGTGGGCGTGGGAGCGGCGCGCCGACTACCTGACCGTCACGACCGCGATCACCAGCGCGTTGTTGCTGGTCGGAGGACTCGCTGCAGGAAGGCCGGGCCTCGCGTTCGCGATCTTCGTGATCGCACAGTTCACCGCCGCCGCGAGCGGGCCGGTCTATCAGAGCTGGTTCAACGAGCAGATCGAGGGCGACCATCGCGCCACGCTGCTGTCGTTCGGCAGCACCTTCGCAACCGTCGGCGCCACCGCCGGCCTGCCGGTGCAGGGACTAGTCGTGGACGCGGCCGGCGTCGGCACGGCATGGCAGGCCGCGGGCGTGCTCGCGATGCTCGAGGTGCCGGTCTATCTCGCGCTGCGGCGAAAATCCTCCGCCGACTCGCCGCCGCGCTAGCTCATGGAGCGTTCGCGCGCTCCATCTGGTAAACTCCCGCATCAGCGTGAACCGGAAGCCAGCCAAACCTGCCGCACTCAGGCCGGGCGATACGGTCGCCGTCGTCGCGCCGGCCGCGGCGATCGAGCGCGAGCATTTGGAGCGCGGCGTCAACGTGCTCGCGGCGATGGGCTATCGGGTCAAGGTTTCGGAGCGCGCGCTGGCGCGTTCGGGAATCCTGGCTGGCGACGATCGCGAACGCGCGCATGAGCTGCAAACGTACTTTGCCGATCGCGAAGTGAAGGCGATTTTTTCCGCGCGGGGCGGCTACGGATGCGGCCGGTTGATGCCGCTGCTCGACTTCAACGCGATTGCGCGCACGCCGAAAATCTTCGTCGGCTTCTCCGACGCGACGTTTCTGCTCAACGCGCTGGTCGATTTTGCCGGCATGACCTCGTTCCACGGCCCGATGGTCGCGATGGACTTTGCGCGCGGACTGAGCCCGCGTGCGCTCGAGCACTTGCGCCAGCTACTCAGCGGCGAGCTCGCCGGCTTCGAGCTGGACGCGCGCGAGGCGATGCATCCCGGCGTCGCGGAGGGCCGCGTCATTGGCGGCTGCCTCTCGGTGCTGGTTGCGACGATCGGCACGCCGTTCGCTCCCAGCTTCGACGGGCGCATCCTGTTTCTCGAAGACACGGGCGAGAAGGCGTATCGGATCGATCGGATGCTGGTACAACTGCGCCAGTCGGGCGCGCTCGGCCGGCTCGCGGGAATCGTCTTCGGCGCAATCCGCGCGATCGACGGCGACGAGTCGGAGACCCAGCTCATTGCGCGTTTCGCCGCCGAGCAGACCGCCGGCCTCGGATGCCCGGTGTTGTACGGAATCGAAGCGGGCCACGGCAGCGAAAATTTTACGATCCCGTTCGGCGTAACCGCGCGCATAGACGCGTCGGCGCGCCGGATCGTTTTCACGGAGGCGGCGGTAGCGAAGTAGGGCGGGGGGTTGGAGGTCAGGGAGTTGGGATGGAGTGAAGTTGAGCAGGCCTTTAACGGCGCGGTCGAAAACGGCGTCATCCCGGGCGCGACGATTGTAGTGCGGCGCGGCGCCGACGTTGCTTTCGAGGGCGCGTTCGGATTCCGTTCGATCGAGCCGGCGCGTTCGCCCGCGAAGGTCGAAACCGTGTACGACCTTTCCTCGCTGACCAAGGCGCTCGCGACCACCGTCGCCGTCATGCAGCTCGCGCGCGACGGCAAGTTCCGCCTTGACGATCGCGTCACGCGCTTTTTCCCCGATTTCAGCGTGCACGGCAAAACCGGCGTGACGTTCCGCCAACTGCTCGCGCATTGTTCGGGCCTGCCGGCGTGGCGTCCGTTCTATCAGCGCATCGCCGGGATCGAAAAAGCCGGGCGCGTCAACTTCATGGCCAGCCGCGGCGCCAAGGAATTCACCTACGAGGAGATTCATCGGGAGAAGCCCGACGCGCCGCCCGTCACCCGGGCGATCTACTCGGACCTCGGCTTCATCACGCTCGGCGAGACAGTTGAAAAAGTCGCCGGCGTCGCGCTCGACCGCTTCTGCCGCGAGAAAATTTTCCGTCCGCTCGGCCTGCGCTCCACTGACTTCATCGATATTTCGCTCGTTCGCTCGCGCCGCCTCGAACCGGTGGCCGACATGTTCGCGCCGACCGAGTACTGTCCTTCGCGCAGGCGTATGCTGGTCGGCGAGGTTGACGACGAGAATGCCTTCGCGATGGGCGGAGTTGCGGGACACGCCGGTCTCTTCGCACCGGTGCGCGAAGTCGATCGCATCGCGCGCGAGCTGATGGCGTGCTACGCGGGACGCTCCGACTTTGTGCCGCAGAAAATCGTGCGCGAATTCTGGACCCGCGACACGGCCGTGCCCGGCTCGACGTGGGCGCTCGGATGGGACACGCCGTCGGCGCAGGGTTCCAGTTCGGGACGTCACTTTTCGCCGAACGCCGTCGGCCATCTCGGCTTCACCGGCACGTCGCTTTGGATCGAGCCCGAACGCGAGATTGCGATCTCGATGCTGACCAATCGCGTGCATCCGCGCCGCGACAACGAGCGGATTCGTGAGTTCCGTCCGAAAATTCACGACCTCATCATGGATGCGCTCGGCTGTGGCTGATTCCGAAAGCATCGCACGGCTCGCGCGCGTCCCCGCGGCGGTCAGGCACGTACATCTGATCGGCGTCGGCGGAACTGCGATGGCGGCGCTGGCCGGGATGCTCACCGAGCGCGGCTTGCGCGTCACCGGCTCCGACAATCAGCTCTACGAGCCAACGGCGTCGCTGCTGCGCAACTCGCGCGTAGAAGTTCTGACCGGCTTTGCGCCGGCCAATCTTTCGCCCGCGCCCGATCTCGTCGTGGTCGGCAAGGTGGTGCCGCGCGCGAATCCCGAGGCCGTCGCGCTGCTCGCGTCGTCGATTCCGTATCTCTCGATGCCCGAGGCGCTGTGGCATTTTTTCCTGCGCGACCGGCGCGTGCTGATGGTAGCCGGCACTCACGGCAAAACCACCTCGACCGCGATGATCGCCCACATCCTGAACGCCGCGGGGCGCGACCCTTCGATGCTGGTAGGCGGAGTCGCCAAGGACTTCGGCTCCAACTATCGAATCGGCGCGGGCCGCGACTTCGTGATCGAGGGCGACGAGTACGACACGGCGTTTTTCGACAAGGGCCCGAAGATTCTCCACTATCGCGCGCACGGCGCGATAATCACCGCCGTTGAATTCGATCACGCCGATATCTACCGCGACCTCGACCACGTCAAGTCGAGCTTCCGCGCGCTCAGCGACCAGATGGACTCCGCGCGCGTGCTCGCCGTATGCGCCGACTCGGCCGACGCGCTCGACGTCAGCGCTAAAACTCGCGCACGCCGGCTCACGTTCGGGCTGCGCGAAGGAGAGTTTCGCGCCGCCGAGGTGACCGTCGGCGCTGACGGCGCACATTTCTCGATTGCGCGCGGCGCCGTAACCGTCGTCCGCGAATTGCACTTGCCCATCGGCGGCCGCATGAACGTCGCGAACGCGCTCGGCGCCTATGTGTTGCTCAACGCGTTCA
>DASQHV010000583.1:0-5091 GCA_035631915.1 Candidatus Acidiferrales bacterium
TCATCTGTCAAATCTCGCGGCTGGTCGAAGACAAGTACATCTACTGGGTCGGCGGCGGCGGCGAGCCGATGAACGCCGTGCTGCTCGCCAAGCGCATCGGCGCGCCCAATCTGCAGTACCTTACAGAGGACGGCGTTGTCGGACCCGAGGCCCAGGTGCCGTTCGATCCTTTAATGACGATGATCAGCTCGCGCGCCAACTACCGCGCGCTGCAGTGGGGCACGATGAACTACGCGGCCGAGCTTGCGCATCTCGGCTACGTCGACTACGGCATCCTGGCGACGCTCCAGGTCGATCGCTACGGCAACGTCAATTCCACGGTGGTCGGCAAGTATGAAGGCGGCGAAGGACGGCGCTTCGGCGGTCCCGGCGGTGCCGATAGTATCGCGGCGCTCGCGTGGCGCACGATCCTGGTCACCGATCAGCAGAAGCGCAAGTTCGTCGATCGTGTGGACTTCATTTCGTCGCCGGGCTTCATCGACGGTCCCGGCTCTCGCGAGCGCCACGGCCTGCCGCCCGGTACCGGACCGTGGCGGGTCTATACGCCGTGGGCGTGTTTCGGATACGGCGCCGACTGTCAGTTGATGCTGCAAGGCATCGCGCCGTTCGTCACGGTCGAGCAGGTGCTCGAGGAAATGAGCTTCAAGCCGGCGATCGCACCCAAGCTGGAGATTCTCGAAGTGCCGACGGAAGAAGAGCTGATGATTTTGCGCACGCAAATCGACGTGGGCGGTCAGGTCACCGACCGCGGGCGATGGATCGAACTCAAGGATGGGAAGTACCGTTTCGCGACCTAGATCAATTCGGCCGCGGTTGAATTTTCGCAGCGCAGATCGTCGAGGTTCGTTCAATGAATGACAAGGACAGACTCAAGTGGGCCTTTGAACAATCGGGCACCTTCTTCAAACTGCTGACGACGATCCGCAGCCGTCGCGTCGGACGTGGCTACAGAATCGACTCAGGCACAGAACTCAAGCATCCGGTCACGGGCCGTATGCTCAAACAGGGGGCCGGTCCCGCAAAGTTCGTTTCCAAGAAAGATCCGCTGCCGCTCACCAGGCTCGAAGAGGCGCTCATCTGCTGGTCCGCGTGCGGACCCAACGGGCTGGTGGCGTGGGACATCTCGGTGGATGGAGGCTTTCACGAGCTGACCTGGATCGCCGGGCGAACGGCGCCCGCGCCGGGAAATTCGCACGCCACCGACCTGCTCGTGATCAATGACTCGGGCGCCTACATCTATAAGCCCTCGAAGGAGCGCTCCGGTCCAATCGAGATCAATTCCGAGGCCGACTACGACAAGGTCGTCAAATGGTATGAGGACGGCTTGATCCAGATTCTGGACGAGCGGCCCGATATCGACTACGCGTTGCGCGCTCCGGGCGCTCCCAACGCGGTTCTGATGGGTCCGTATCAATTCAACATCAACATGCCCGGCTCCACCTGGTTCCTGCCTTTGACCGACGCCGGATGGCTCAACTCGGCGCTGATCAACTTCATGGACTTCTGGAAGTACTACATGATCGACGAGTGGAACGGCGGCCGTCCCGCCGGACTGGAAAAGTGGATCAGGGAGGGGATGCTGGAACTGCCGACGTCGATCGCCGGCGAAGAGCAGCTGATCTTCCAGGTCGAGCAATACCCGACCGGGTGCATGGTGCAGAACATGCGCCTCGCGACGGAAGCGATGGGACTCGGTTCATGGGTGTTCTGCGGTTTCAACCCGGAGGTGCTGATGGGAGCGATGCCGGAAATCACGCGCGGACTCGGATTCCATGTCGAGGCGCCCAACGCGAAAGCTCCCATCTCCACCGGACAGACAAAAATTTTTGGAATCGAAGGAGTCAAGGAAGCTACCTACGTTCCATCGCCGCGCTACAAGAACGCCGAGCAACTGGTGAAGGCCTGGTACGACGAGAAGTACGGCGCCGGCGGAGTGCTTCATCGCGGCGACGACAACTACCTGCGCAAGGTTGGATCGCCGTGGAACAAGGCGACCTCAGAGGCGGTGATCGCGCATCCCAGGACCCGACCGCCCGAATGGGTGCAAGAGGCGTGCATCGCGTACATCGACTACTGCGTCAAGACTTTCGGTCAGTGGCCGGTGACCTACAACCCGATGCAAGCGCACTTCGGCGCGGTGGTTCACAACGTCGACGAAGAGTTCTACGACACTTACTACAAGCAGGGTTACGTGAACGATCGCATCCGCAACCGCTCGAAAATCTGGCATGAGTGAGCAGACGTTTGCTCTGCTGTTCCGGACCCTGCGGGCGGTCCACGTATATGCCGCGATAGTCCTGGTTGGGTCCATCATCTTTAACACCGGGATCCTGATGCCGGCGCTGCGTCGCATCCCGCCGGCTCATTCGGCGGTGGTATCGCAAAAGATCGGCGCTGGACTGATGTGGCTGGGCGGCTCCGCGATCTTTCTGCTGGGACTCACCGGATTCATCCGCGCCTGGTTGCTCGGAGAACTCCCCTTGCTCTTTTCGAGCGAGGTTCTGGAAACCGCGCGTTTGAAATGGACCGCCGTAATGGCGCTCTCGTGGTTGATGCTGGCGATCACCGGCACCCTGTCAGGCTACTGGTACGGCACGATACTGACCACGAAACTCTCCTACTCTGCAGGCTTGCGCGACCTGGAAGAGCGGCGCGCCGCACAGGCCAAAGTTTCCGCGTGGCAGGATCGCCTCGCGTACATCAACTTGACGCTGGCCGTCCTCGCGGCGTTCGGCGGAATCATGGCAAGCAGCTGATTCGACGATGCCGAGTTCGCGCAATCTGGCCGACTGCCGCTTTTATCGCGAGCGCATGGGCGCCGACTCCAAGCCGAGACCGTGGGGGATCGCGGAACTCGAGGCTTTCGCAACACTCGATCGCGGCGATCCGTTCGCCGGCCGCGTGCGCCCGGGCGTGACGCCGAAGCTTTCGCTCCAACTCGAGGCGACCGCCGACCCGTCGATTTGGATCGCGCTCGATCCGCCTGAGCTCGATCGATGGGCGGTAGTTGTCGAACGGATGTGGAAACGATGGGGGACGGCGGCAGGCGAGACGATCGCGTTTTTCGACTACGGTTCGAGTCCGTTGGTGCTGCTCGCGTCGAGCGGCTACGTCGGATATCTGCGTCGCGGCGCGGCCGAGCGTCTGGGCCTGACTGCGATTTGCAACGACGGTGTGGCGGCGATGGCCGGCCGGATGGTGAGAATTGTCGATGCGCTCGAACCGTCGATGCTGATAGTTCGGCGTGATCTGACCGCGCCATTCTCAGCGGCTCTGGAAGCCTCCGGCGTCAGTCTCGCCAATCGGATCCGCTGGGTTGCAATCAGCGACGTCGAAGGCTGCGCGACGGCGCGCGAGACCGCCCAGCTCTCGGCGCGCCTCGGAGTCGCGGTCTGGCGTATTCTGCGTTCCGACGCCGCGTTTCTTATCGCCGGTGAGTGTCGCAACTGCCGCGCGTTTCATTTGGACCGCGCGTACCTTGCGGAGTCGTTGCCGTCCGGCCATGTCGCGATCACGACCCGCTTCGCGCGGACGTGCCCGGCCGTCCGCTTCGATATCGGCGTGGCGCTGCTGACGAACGGCGGCTGCTCGTTGGAACCGCGCGCTCAGCGGGTGGAATGTTGAGCGACGCGCGCACAGAACCGTTTGACGATCTCGATCGGCTGTCGCCCGAAGCGCTTGACCGCTGGTGGACGAGAAAATTGAAGCGCGCAGTGCGGCTCGCGTTTGACGAGTTGCCGTTTTACCGCGAGCGCTTCGCCGCCGCCGGCTTCGATCCCACCCGATTCCGAACGCTCGACGATCTTCGCTCGATCCCGATTTCGCGAAAGGAAGATCTGCTCACCGTCACGCGTAACAGCAAAAGCAAATTCGACGCCGTCAAGTCCTACGCCGCCGCTCCCGACGCGCGGATGACCGTCAGCCTCAGTTCAGGCACGTCGGGCACCACCTTCGTCATGCACACGCGGCGATGGCGCAAGCTGCAGGGATATTCTTCGAGCCGCGCGCATTGGTGGGCAGGCTTGCGTGAAGGAACTCCGCTCGTCATGTCGGCGCCGGCCTGGCACGCGTACGCGTCGATACAGCCGTCGATCGCGATGCACTTCAGCAACCCTTGCGTCGTGGTTTCAGGAACATTTCTGCCGCGATTCGCCGACCGCATCGTCGATGCGATGCTGGCGTTTCGGCCGCGCTTCCTCACGATGTTCCTGCCGATGGTGTTTTCGATTCTTGCCACCGCGCGGCGCGACGGTATCAGCGGCGACCAACTGTTTGCGGGGGTCGAGACGCTGGTCGTGACCGGCGCGCCGATCACGCCGGGCATGCGATCCCATCTGCAGGACCTCACGCGCGTCAAACGCGTCGCGGAGATCGCGGGATCGAGTGAGAACCTATTGGCGGTCGATTGCGCTCATGCCGCCGGGCTGCATGTCGTGCCCGACACCTGCTATGTCGAGGTGCTCGATCGCAAGAGCGGCCGCCCCGTCGCGGACGGCAACCGCGGCGCTGTCGTGCATTCGAGCGTGATTCCGGCGGGCTCGTTGTATCTGCGCTATGACGGCGGCGACGCCGGCGTGATCGACCGCTCGCTCTGTCCGTGCGGTCTGCCGTCGCCGCGAATCAAACTGCTTGGTCGATGGGAAGACTGCTTCAACGTCGGTGACAACACCCTGCTGCCCTACGACGTTCAATTCGCGCTCGAAACTGAAGTGCCGGAACTGCGCGGCATCGCGATGGTGATCACGCGCGAGGGTCTCGCCGACGGGATGCTGCGGCTGCTGCTGGCTGAGCCGAGCGGCGAAGCGGCGACCCTGCTCGATCAAGCAAGAGCGCGCCTCTCGCGACGGTTCGGCGTGCCGGTCGAAGTCAGCGCCGTGCGGGATCTGCCTCTTCGCTTCAAGGGCGTTCCTCCGATACTGTCCGAGCGGGAGGCCGCGTCAGCCGCATGAGCAAGGGCGCATTGGGACTGCTTTCCGCGTACTGGCCCGAGGACACGCCGCGGTACGCCCACGTTCCGCTGAAATTCGTCGGCGACGCGACGATTTACCCGGTCGCGGCATCGTCGCCCGATCGCGTCGCACTCGTGAGTGC
>DASQHV010000584.1:0-5351 GCA_035631915.1 Candidatus Acidiferrales bacterium
GAGCGAACTTTCGTTGCGCATCACCTCATCGGGAGTGCCCTGCGCGACGACGTAGCCCCCGTGGATGCCGGCGCCGGGGCCCATGTCGATGAGGTGATCGGCCTCGAGCATCGTCTCGCGATCGTGCTCGACGACCAGCACAGTGTTGCCCAGCTCGCGCAGGCGTTTCAGCGTGTTGAGCAGGCGCTGGTTATCGCGCTGGTGCAGCCCGATCGACGGCTCGTCGAGGATGTAGAGCACGCCGACCAGGCTCGAGCCGATTTGCGTCGCGAGCCGGATGCGCTGGCCCTCGCCGCCGGAGAGGCTGCCGGAGGTGCGATCGAGGGTGAGGTACTCTAGGCCGACGTCGGCGAGAAAGTTCAGCCGCTCGCGAATTTCGTTGAGGATGAGGCGCCCGATCTCGGCCTCCTGCGCGGTGAGCTTGGGCGCGGCAAAAAATCCGAGCGCCAGCTTGATCGACATCGCGGTGACTTCCGAGATCGACTTGCCGTTGAAGCGCACGAACAGGCTTTCCTTCTTGAGCCGCGCGCCCGCGCAGGTGGGGCACGGGCGCATGTTCATGTACGCCTCGAGCCATTCGCGCACGCCCTCGGACTCGGTCTCCTTGTAGCGGCGGTTGAGCCATTCGAGCACGCCCTCGAAAGTTTTCGAGTATTCGGCGCGATGATGCCCGCGCTGGTAGGCGAATTCGATCTCCTCATCGCCGGAGCCGTTCATGATCGACTTGCGCACTTTTGCGGGAATCGTTTTCCACGCCTGGTCGAGGCTGAACTTGTAGTGCGCCGCCAGCGCGTCGAGCACCGGCTGCATGTAGTTCATCGTCGACCACGGTGCGATGGCGCCGTCGGAAATGCTCAAGTCCTCGTTCTGCACCACCAGCTCGGGATCGAAGTACATGATCGAGCCGATGCCGGAACACTCGGCGCACGCGCCGTGCGGACTGTTGAAGGAAAACATGCGCGGCGTGATTTCGGGATACGAGATGCCGCATTCGACGCAGGCGAAGCGCTGGCTGAAGTGGATCTCGCTTTCGGACTTGGGCCCGTCCAGGCGCTCGATCTTTAGCAGGTCCTGACCGTACTTGAACGCGACTTCCAGCGAGTCGGCCAGGCGCTTCTGAATTCCCTTGCGGATGGCGAGCCGATCGACCATCACCTCGATGGTGTGGCGGAGATTCTTGTTGAGCGCCGGCTCCTCGCCGAGCTCGTGGAGCTTGCCGTCGATCTTAACGCGCACAAAGCCGGCGCGCTTCATCTCGGACAATTCCTTGCGATACTCGCCCTTGCGATCACGCACGATCGGCGCGAGCACGTGGATGCGGCTGCCGTCGGGCCAGGTCATGATGCGGTCGACGATTTGCTGGACGCTCTGCTGCGAGATCTCGCGGCCGCAGTTGTAGCAGAACGCGCGGCCGACGCGCGCGAAGAGCAGGCGCAGGTAGTCGTAGATCTCAGTGATGGTGCCGACGGTCGAGCGCGGATTGCGCGACGAAGTCTTCTGCTCGATCGAGATGGCGGGCGAGAGGCCCTCGATCGAGTCGACGTCGGGCTTTTCCATCTGCTCGAGAAACTGGCGCGCGTAGGCCGACAACGATTCGACGTAGCGGCGCTGGCCCTCGGCGTAGATCGTGTCGAAGGCGAGCGACGATTTGCCGGAACCGGAGAGCCCGGTGATCACGACCAGGCGGTCGCGCGGAATCTCAAGATCGATGTTCTTGAGGTTGTGCTCGCGCGCGCCCTTGATGACGATCCGATCGGCCATCGTTCAACTCACGCGGCGGCGGCGCGTCCTGCCCTTTCGCGTCGCGCGGAAGCGGCTCGCGCCGCGTAGCGGATGGCGGCCAGCATGCTCGACGGATTCGCGATGCCCTTCGCTGCGATGTCGAACGCGGTGCCGTGGTCGGGCGAGGTGCGGATGAACGGCAGCCCGATCGTCACGTTGACGGCGCGCTCGAACTCCAGCGTCTTGAGCGCGATGAGGCCCTGGTCGTGATACATCGCGACTGCCGCATCGAAGTTAAAGCGGCCGGTGGGGCGCGCGAACGCGGTGTCCGGCGCGAGCGGACCGAACGCGTCGATGCGAGCGCGGCGTGCGCGGGCAATGGCCGGCGCGATCACCCGAATTTCCTCATCGCCAAACATCCCGTTCTCACCCGCGTGCGGATTGAAGCCCAGCACTCCTATGCGCGGCCGCGCGACGCCCATCGCGGTGCGCAGGTGGGTCGTCAACAGTCGAATGGTATCGAGCACGCGCGTTTGAGTCAGCGCCCGCGAAACTTTCGACAGCCCCATATGCACCGTGACGAGGGCAATCGTCAACTCGCCGCCGCAGAACATCATGCGCCACCGCTTGGTGCGGGACAGGCTCGCGAGAAGTTCCGAGTGGCCGGCATAGCGATGCCCCGCGCGATTCATCCACTCCTTGCTGATGGGCGCGGTGACCAACGCATCGACTTCGCCGCGCATCGCCATCTTCGCGCCGGCAACAATGTAGTCATAGGCGGCGCCACCGCCGTCGACGGTGGGACGGCCGGGCTGCATCGCTCGCGCCGGCAGACTCGACGCAGACAATACGCCGAGTCCGTCGCCGAGACGAACCGGCGCATCGCCAGCGCGCCACTCGCACACTCGGGGCACGTGCTTGAGTCGCGCGGCGGAGGCACGCATCGCGCCCAAATCGCCGACGACGATCAGCGCCGGAGCATCGCGCAATCCACGCAACGCCGCTGCGGACTTGAGGATCACTTCGGGGCCGATGCCGGCGGGATCGCCCATGCTGAGCGCCAGCAGCGGCGGCGCGCTTCGGGAAGCCGTCTTCATCGGGATCGGAGTGCGCATCTCAAACCGGAGCGTCCTCTAGTACAGGATCTCAACGTAGTGCTGCTTGACGAGATCGGTCTGAATCCACGACTGGAGCTGGTCGTTGGATTTCTGATCGACCAGCTGACTTCGGATCTGCGCCTTGACTTCGGCGTAGGGACGGACGCCCGGCACCTCGTGATCTTCCAGCTTGACGATATGAAATCCATGCCGGGTGCGAATCACCGGCGTAATCTGACCGGGCTTGAGACCTTTGACGGCGACCAGAATTTCGTCCATCACGTCGGACGGCTCGAACCATCCGAGCTCACCGCCGTTGGATTTGGAGGCGTCGTCGGAATAGACGCGCGCGAGATCGTTGAAGTCCTCGCCCTTGGCGGCGCGCGCGTGCAGGTCGTCGGCCTTCTTTTGCGCCGCGGCGACCTGCGCCGGCGTGGCGTTGGGTGCGGTCGCGACCAGGATCTGGGCCAGCCTCAGGCGCTCTTTTGCGATCGTGAAATCCGCCTTGTGAGCCTCATAGGCCTGCTCGACCTCGGCGTTCGAGATGTTGATCTTCGAGCGCACCTCTTGCTGAATCATCATCATTTTTTCGAGGTCGAGGCGCGCACGGCGGCGCAACTCGTCGTAGGACATCCCGCTCGCCTGCAACTCGGCGCGGAACTGCGCGTCGGTCATGTGCTTGTCCTGGCGCAATTCCTGAATGTATTTTTCAACCTGCCCATCGTCGACTTTCTCTTCGTACCGCTTGACCTCCTGCTCGAGCAGCTTCTGTCCGATGAGCGCCTTGGTGACTTCCTTGGCGGACTCCGACGAGGCGAAGTCGTCGGTCTCGATCGGGCGACCGTGCTGCGCGCCGAAATCCTTGACCTCGCGCATCGTGATCGGATCGCCGTCAACGCTGGCGACCACGCGATCGATTGCGGGGCCGGTCGGCAGCGAAGACTTCTCGACGGCGCCCTGGTCAGCGCTCTCAACCGGTATCGCCGCGGGCTCGGGTGGCGGACTGTACACGCTGGATCGATCGGAATGCGCCGGAGCAGCAGCGCTGGAGGGAACGGGCGCGGCGGACGCGGCAGGCGCCGGCGCGATCGGCGATGCAGCAGCCGGCGAAGGGGTGGTTGATGCAGGAATCGGCTTGACGCGCTTCATCAGGTCCTGCGCGGCGGCGCATCCCGACGTCGACGACCCGAGCGCCACCGCGAGCAACGCAGCCAGCGTCAGCGCGACGGCATTTCGCGCCGCCGGACGCCGGGGCAAATCTGTCTTTCGCATGGGTCTAATTGATGACCGAACGATCTTAGTTGATCACAGATCCTGCTTTTGCAGCGGGCCAGTTGTCCAACTTTTCACAGCCCGCCAACGCCTGCAAGACGCCTTCGAGCTGCGCAAACGTCTGCTCGTATTCGCCGGGCTGGATCTGCACCAGGACTTGGTACGACGGCGTGAGGCGCATCGTGCGCCGGTTGCTGTCGGCCAGTTGCACCAGGCGGGCGGTCTCGACGGGCGCGTCGGGATGAAAGCGGACTTCGAGCTGATGGCCCTTCAGAATCGCGCTCATGATCATCAGTTGGCGCATCTGGCGGCGGAGGTTCATCGCGGCGATCAGATTTTCGATCAAAGTCGGCACCGGCCCGAAGCGATCGCGCATCTCGTCGCGAATTTCGCGTAGCTCGTCCTCGGTCTGGGCGCGCGCAAGCCGACGGTAGAGCACCAGGCGCTCGTTTTCGTCGGCGACGTAAGCGTCGGGAATGTACGCTGGCACGTTAATCTTGAGCTCGGGTTCGAAGTCCGGGCGATGCGGCTGGCCGCGCAGCTCGGCGATCGCCTCTTCCATCATCTCGGTGTAAAGCTCGTATCCGACCGCGACGATCTCGCCGTGCTGCTCGCGCCCGAGCAGATTGCCGGCGCCGCGATGCTCCAGGTCGGCCATCGCCAGCTTGAAGCCGCCGCCCGACTCGGACTCGACCAGCTCGCGCAGTGCGTCGATGCGGCGCTTGGCGTCGCGCGTGATGATGTGCTCGCCGGGGATGAGCAGATAGGCGTAGGCCTTCTGCCGCGAGCGTCCGACGCGCCCGCGCAACTGATAGAGCTGGGCGAGGCCGAAGTGATCGGCGCGGTTGATAATCATGGTGTTGGCGTTGGGAATGTCGAGCCCCGATTCGATGATCGCGCTGCAGACCAGCACGTTGACGCGCTTCTCGATGAAGTCGCGCATGACGTTTTCAAGCTGCCGCTCGTTCATCTGGCCGTGCGCGATTGCGGTTTTGGCCTCGGGCACGAGCGAGCGCAGATGGCTCGCCATGTAGTCGATGTTCTCGACGCGATTGTGCACGAAGAAGACCTGGCCGCCGCGGTTCAGCTCGCGCAGGATGGCGTCGCGGATGGTCGCGTCGTCGAAGTGCGCGACGAAGGTGCGGATGGCCTGGCGGTCCGGCGGCGGCGTCTGAATGACGGAGAGATCGCGGATGCCGAGCATCGCCATGTGCAGCGTGCGCGGAATCGGCGTCGCGGTCATGGTCAGCACCGGCACCA
>DASQHV010000585.1:0-4142 GCA_035631915.1 Candidatus Acidiferrales bacterium
TCGGCCGCCGACTTGTCGAGCGTCGCCTGGGTGCGCGCGAGCATTGCGACCGCAACTCCCTCGGCCGCGAGCGCGTCGGCGATGCCGCGTCCGATACCCTTGCTGCCGCCCAGAATCAACGCAGTTTTGTTTTGAAGCTGAAGATCCATCGCTCGCTCCCGATCGAGTCTGTGGTGACCGTCGCGTTCCGCCTATCGCTGACTCAATTGGCGGGCAGTTGCAATACGTACGCGAAGTCGAGCGGCTGGAGATTGATGCCGCGCGGCGGCGGCGCGATCCATCCGGCGAACTCGCCGGGCCGGCGCACGGGCTTCATGAGCGAAGCGACAAAATCCCGGTCCGCTTGCGATGGAATCCACTGGTCCCGATGCCGCTGCCATTCCTGCTCCGACACAATTTTCCCGTCCGGAGTCACGTTGACGTTCCTGAACTCTCCGATCGAGCGGCGAAACCCGCGATGCGGCAGCTTTAGCGCAAAATCCACTCTTGCATCGGCGATAATCTTGTTCCATCGCGCCAGCGCGCGCTCGCAGTCCGCGATGTATGCATCGCGCAGAGCTTCATTCAGAGCAACCAGCGCGGGCTGCTCACTCGCGATGATTTCGCCTTTCTCCGGCTTCAGGATCCGATACGAACTCTCGCTCAGCCGATGGTCGTCGTCGCGGTCCGCTTCCTTGAAGCGCCCCTTCAGGCCCGCGCTGAAATAGTTTGCGGCGTTGGTTGAGAGCTCGGAGCCGAACAAATCGAGCGATACTGAGTAATGAAAGTTTATATATTTTTGAACTATAGCCAGATCGATTCCGCCATACTCACTGACCTTCTCAGTCTTATGCTCATTCATCAGCTGGCAGGTGCGCGCGACGACGCGGCCAACTCCAGTCTCGCCGACGAACAGATGATGCGCCTCCTCGGTCAGCATGAAGCGGCAGGTCCGCGCGAGCGGATCGAAGCCGGACTCGGCCAGGCTGGCGAGTTGGAACTTGCCGTCGCGATCGGTGAAGTGGGTGAACATGAAATACGAGAGCCAGTCCGGCGTCGGTTCGTTGAATGCGCCCAGGATTCGCGGATTGTCGGCGTTGCCCGAGCGCCGCTGCAGTAGCGCGTCGGCTTCCTCGCGCCCGTCTCGCCCGAAGTAGGCGTGCAACAGATAGACCATCGCCCACAGGTGCCGGCCTTCCTCGACGTTGACCTGGAACAGATTGCGCAGGTCGTAGAGTGACGGGCAGGTCATGCCGAGATGGCGCTGCTGTTCGACCGACGCCGGCTCGGTGTCGCCCTGGGTCACGATCAGACGGCGCAGGACGCCGCGATGCTCGCCGGGAACCTCGCGCCAGACCGGCTCGCCCTTGTGCGCGCCGAAGCAGATTCGGTCGTCAGGCCGGGGCTCGGCAAGAAAAATGCCCCATCGATATTCCGGCATCTTGACGTAGCCGAACGTCGCCCATCCTTCCGCGTCGGCAGAGACCGCGGTGCGCAGATATACGTCGGAGTTCTGAAACTGTTCGGGGCCCATCTCGCGCCACCATTCGAGAAATCCCGGCTGCCAGGCTTCGAGCGCGCGTTGCAGGCGGCGGTCTTCGGCGAGATTCACATTATTGGGAATCCGCTCGGAATAGTTGATCGGCATTGTAGTTTCCTCGAATCAGACGCGCCGCCGATCGAACTCCGGCCGCGTGCCTGTACCATACAATTTAAGTGCACCCTTTTCGCCGACCGCGTTCGGACGCTGGAAAATCCAGTTTTGCCATGCTGACAGGCGCGCGAAGATCTTGGATTCGATCGTTTCCGGGCCCGCGAAGCGCAGCGACGCTTCCATCCCGGTCAGCGCGTCCGACGAGAAGGCGGCCCGCGCCTCGATGGCGAGCCGCACCTCGTCGTCCCAATCGATGTCGTCGGGCGTAAAGCTGACCAGGCCGAGCTCTTCCGCGCGGCCCGAATCGAGTTCCGCGCCGATATTTCCGCGAAGTTCCTCGACTCGTTCGGGCTGTCCAAGAAACCGGCTCTCGAGACGGGTGATCCCATTGCACATTGGAAGCGCGCCGAAATTCATTTCGGTGAGGATCACGCGGGCGGAGATCGCCTCATCGCCACTGCGCAACCCGCGCAGCATGTAGCTGCGGTCCGCCGCCAGAGCCAGTTCGAGCAAGGTTCCGCAAAAGCACGAACCCGGTTCGATCAAGGCGAAGATCGAGCGTGAGCTGACGTCGACGCGCTTGAGCGTCCGCTTCAGGTAGAGGCGGATTTCGCGAACCAGCCAATCGGCAGCGCTGGCGCTCAGAAAATCGTCGTAGGCTTTGACCAAATGCGCGTCGCCCTGGGTGCGGAAAATCCAGGTCCGAATCGCGTCTTCGTTGAAACGCAGGTGCAGGATCGCGTCCTCGAGTTCGCGCGCGAGAGCAAGCGGCCAGAAGTCCGAGCCGCGTTCATGCGCATCGATCGCACGAGCCGGTGCCGGTTCCGCCGGTCCGAGCACGGTGATTGTGGCGGCGGAGCGATCGCGATCGAGCTCGACGGACAAGTGCGAGTACGCGATTCGATTCTCGGCAACGTCGCGCGCGAGCGGCCTGAGAGAAATTCCGCGCTGGCCTGCCGGACGCGTCGAGCGCTTCGCGAATTCGCCGGCACGGCGCGCCGCAGTTTCGCGCAGTTGGGTGCGCGGAACCAGTTCGTCCACCAGGCGCCATTCGACCGCGCGCGCGCCCTTGACTCCTTCCTCCGTGGTGCAGAAGAAGTCGGCCAGGTCGCGGCGCACGCCGCGCTTGTCGACCAAGCGGGTGAGTCCGCCGGTGCCGGGCAACACCGCCAGCAGCGGGACTTCGGGCAGCGAGACGCTGGTGGTGCGATCGTCGGCCATCAAGATGTAGTCGGTCGCCAGCGCGAGCTCGTAGCCTCCGCCCGCGCACGCTCCGCCGATCGCGGTCAAATAGTACTGGCCCGAATTGAGCGTCGCGTCCTCGATCGCATTGCGTGTCTCATTCGTGAACTTGCAAAAGTTTACCTTGAACGGATGACTCGACGTGCCGAGCATCCTGATGTTAGCGCCGGCGCAGAACACGCGCTCCTTCCCCGACGTGACGAGGACGCTTTGCACCTCGGGATGCTCGAAGCGCAAGCGCTGCACCGCGTCGTTGAGCTCGATGTCGACGCCGAGGTCGTAGGAGTTGAGCTTGAGCTCGTAGTCGGGCATCAGGCCGCCGTTTTCGTCGACGTCCATCGCGAGCGTCGCCACGGATCCGGCGAAGCTGAGCTTCCAATGACGATAGCGCGATGGATCGGTACGGAAGTCGATCATCTCAAAGCATCCACCTGCTTCAGTCGCTTCATCGCGACGCGGCTCCGCGCCGGCGCGGTCCGCAACCGGCGAACGTCGAGGCGCCGGCCGGTGTTCTGGTCGACGACCACCGGCGTAATCTCATTTCCACTGTCGCGATCGACCAGCATGACTGGCGCGCCCTTGCCGTTCCAGAGCCAGTCGCTGCCCCATCGCCACATCGCGGCCAGCACGTCCCAGAACGCGCGCCCCTTGTCGGTCAGGCGATACTCGTAGCGCACGGGCCGCGCTTCATAGGCGACCTTCTTGAGCATCGCTTCGCCGCACAGCCGATCGAGCCGGGTGGCCAACACCGCGCGCGGCACACCGAGTGCGCGCTGAAAATCCTCGAAGCGGCGGCGGCCGAGAAAGGCCTCGCGCATGATCAACGGCGTCCACCAATCACCGATCAAATCGGTGGTGCGCGCGATCGGACACGGCCAGCTGTCGAAGCGCGTGCGTCGCATCAGAGGATGGCTTCGATGCGCGCGGGAACGTGCTTGTGAAATGGAGTCCCGGCGATTGCGTCGCGATAGTCCGACGCGGTCAATTCGTTGGGCGAGACTCCGTGCGGCACGTCGCGCCCGCCGTCGTCGGGATACGAAAGGCCCGAACCGTTGGGCAGTGTGACGTGGCCGGGCTGCAGCCGGTCGCTCACCTCGACCACGGCTTCCGCGGATCCGCGCCGCGTCGTGATTCTCACGCGCCCGCCATTAGCGACGCCGAGCGACTTCGCATCCGCGACGCTCATGCGCAACGCGCCGGCGCGATCCTTGGGCCGCCACGCGGGATCGCGAACGATCGTATTGGCCGTGGTGGAGCGGCGCTCGCC
>DASQHV010000586.1:0-3068 GCA_035631915.1 Candidatus Acidiferrales bacterium
TGTGATGTCGTGCTTCCACGAGAACCCGCGGATCGAGGACCCCGAGGGCAAAGCCTTCGAGGGACGCGCTGCGGTCAGGCGCAACTACGAGACCGCGTTTGTGTCGATGCCCGATTGCCGCTGCGATCTGCGCAGCTTTACCGGCAACTCCGGGCATGCGATGGCCGAGTCTTACTTCCATGGCACCACGCTTCGATCCGGCAAAGTTATTCAGGGTGTCGGCGCCGAGGTGATGGAGATCGTCGACGGCAAGATCAAAGAGATCCGCGACTACCATCGATCGGTCCCGAAGCAGGCGGCATAGGCGCGTCACGATATCTGAGCGCGGTAAGCGGATGTCTCCAGGGCGGCTTTGATTGATAGAGCATGAACCGCTGATTCGGCTCGGCACCTTCCTCGCCGTGTTCGCGGCGCTGGCTGCATGAGAGACGATTGCGCCGCGCCGTGAGCGCGGCCATCGGCGCCGGACACGCTGGCCCGGCAACCTCGGTATCGCCACCCTCAACACGATCTTGATCCGCATTCTGCTTCCGGCCGGCGCCGTCGGGTTCGCCGCCGAGGCCGAAGCTCGTCACTGGGGGCTGTTCAACAACCTGGGACTTCCGCCGGTCGTCGCGATTCCGGCCGCGTTCGTTCTCTTCGATTTCGCCATCTATCTGCAGCACGTGATGTTCCACGCGGTCCCGATTCTGTGGCGTGTGCATCGGATGCATCACGCGGACCTGGATTTCGACGTGAGCACCGGGGTGCGGTTCCATCCGCTTGAGATACTGCTGTCGTTTGCGTTCAAGCTCGGCGTGGTCGCGGCGTTCGGTCCGCCTGCGGTCGCGGTGCTGATCTTCGAAATCGCGCTGAACGGCACTTCGATGTTCAATCACTCCAACTTGCGCATACCGGATCGAATTGACGCTGCGCTTCGGACTCTGCTCGTCACCCCGGACATGCATCGAGTCCATCACTCGATCGCGTTGGGCGAGACCAACAGCAATTTCGGTTTCAACCTGTCGTGGTGGGATCGGATCCTCGGCACCTACTGTGCGCAACCCGCGGCAGGCCACGAACAGATGATCATCGGGATCGATGTTTTTCGCGAGCCCGCGGAACTGCGGCTGGATCGCATGCTCTGGCAGCCGTTCAGGTCGGGCGTCGGAAACTACCCGATTAACCGTCGCGCCGCGTGAGGGAGCGCGTTTGCCGGCGGCGACGCTGCGCGCTCAGAACGGGATGCGTCCCGTCAGCACCCATCGATTGTTGAACGTCGGGTGGTGCGTCACCGCGATCATATCGCCCGTGCCGACCGTGACGCCCAAGCGTGAGTGCGGAATCGGGATGCGCCCGATGACGATCCCCGGCGTCAGATAGAGCGTGTTGTGGCCGTTCCTTTCGCCATAGGACTGCCAAGTATAGTTGGTCTCGAACTCGGGCCAGAAATACCTGCACACGCGATATTGGAACGCGGTGTTCCACGCCACCGGCATCCCCAGCCGGTCCAGGCCGCCGCTTGGCAGCGTGACGCCGACAGTCGATTGAACGTCGAAGTCGCCAAACCCCTTGCCCGCCGCCAGCGTCGGCGTGAACGTCGCGTGGCCGTTGCCGTTGACGCTCGATCCGGTCGGCACCGTGAAGCCCATGAACAGCGTGACGATGTAGTTGTCGTGCTCTTCATTCGACGACAGCAATCGCAGCTTCACCAGGTAGGGCAGGTCGGCGAAGCCGTCAGTATGATGCGGCTTGCTGCGATTCAGAAATCCGGGAATCCCGATGATGATCTCGGTGTGGCCTTCGGGGATCAGCTCGACTCCCTTGCTGCCGCCGAAGTTGTCGACCGCGACGTTGTGCGGACGCGCCTCCCAGTACTGATCGTAGCGGACTTCCTGCTCCAGGCGCGGCGTGACCGTGACGACCGGTGTTACCCAATGCGGCTGGCTCGCCTTGGCCGCGTCCGAGCGCACGAACCAGTTCGCAAAGTAGTCCTCGATCGCGCTCAGTACCCCGTAGCCGAAGTCGCTCGAGCCGCCCGCGTCGCTCTGGGCCGCGCATCGGGTTGCACTGAATTGAACAGCGGCCGCTAACGCCAAGGCCGCTGCAACGCGGCCAAATCTCGAAAATCCGATGCGCCCGACTTTCATAGTGGGCGCATGTATGCCATGTTACGAGTGATTTGACAACTATCATGGCCGACACTGGCAACCCAGTTTCGCACGCGCGAGTCGCCCGCGGCCTAACCCAGGTCGAGTTGGCGTCGCGCGCCGGCATCTCGCGGCAGGCGCTGGGCGCGATCGAGGCAGGTGTGTACCGGCCCAACGTCGCCGTGGCGCTGGTGATTGCGCGCGAGCTTGGGCAAACCGTCGAGCAATTGTTCGGCGAGGCCGGCGACGAGGCAGGCCGGACGGTCGAAGCACGCTGGATCGACGCGAGCGAAGAGGGGTCCGCGGCGCGCACCACTGCGGCGCCGCGGCGCGTCGCGCTGGCGCGGGTGGGCGGCAAGGTCGTAGCGATGGCGCAGCCCACCGTTCATCTGACGCTCGGGCCCGAAGCGGGAATCCTGCGCAGCCTCAGGCGCCGGCGCGCGGAGGTCACGACCCTTCATTCCTCCGACGAAATCGACGCGGCGCTCTTGGTCGCCGGATGCGACCCCGCGATCGCAATTCTTGCCGACTGGCTCGCGCGGCGGCACTCGCCGGCGCGGGCGATTGCGCTGCCGTGCTCCAGTGGCAGGTCGTTGCGACTGCTGATCGACGGATGTGCGCACGCCGCCGGAGTGCATCTGCGGGATCCAAAAACCGGCGAGTACAACCTGCCGCAAGCCGCGCGAGCGCTCAGAAATCGGCCTGCGATGGTCGTGAACTTTGCGCAATGGGAGCTTGGGCTTGCCACCGCCGCGGGCAATCCATTCGACGTTCGCGGCTTCGACGACTTACGACGTCCCGGACTTCGAATCGTCAACCGCGAATCAGGCTCGGGAGCGCGCGAGGCGCTGGACGCCGCGATAGTCGAGCAGAGATTGGCATCGAGCCAAGTCGCCGGCTACGACGTCGAGGTTGGCGGCCATCTGGAAGTCGCGTCGG
>DASQHV010000587.1:0-4873 GCA_035631915.1 Candidatus Acidiferrales bacterium
CGGCGGCGCGAAGTCGGCGACCTGATGGTGCGAATCACCTACGACACCTACTCGATTCAGACCATCGCGATGAACGGATTTTTCCCGGTGGTGTCATCGCTGATTCTGCTCGGCGGCATGTTTGCCGTGATGATCCGGATGGACGCGACGCTGACGCTGGTGGCGCTCGCGATCATCCCGCTGCTGATTCTGCTGATCACGCTGATCAGCGGCAGAATCGACGCGATCGCCGGCGGCGCGCGAATCAAGGAGAGCCGGCTGTTCACCGTCGCGCAGAGCGCGCTCGCCGCGATTCACGTGGTGCAGGCCTTCACCCGCGAGGGCGAATCGTACCGCGAGTTCGTCGAGTCGAGCAGCGCCAGTCTTGACGCAACGCTCAAGCTCTACACGTTGCAGACCGTTTATGCCGGCGCCGTGAGCGTGCTGATCGCGCTTGGCACCGCGCTCGTGATTTTCATCGGCGCCGAGCACGTGCTGAACGGGCGCTTGACGATCGGCGACTTGATCGTTTTCACGACCTACCTCGCGTCGCTCTATCAACCGGTGAACCAGATTTCGCAGACCTACGGACAGGTCGAAGGCGCGAAGGCGGGGCTGCGCCGATGCCTCGAGTTGCTGGCGATCGATCCCGACATCAAGGATCGGCCCGGAGCGCAGCGGCTGGCGCGCGCCCGCGGCGAAATCGAATTCGAAAACGTGATCTTCGCCTACGAGCCGGGCCGCGATGTGCTCAAGGGAATCAGCTTCAAGGCGCGCCCGGGAGAGACGGTCGCGATCGTCGGGCCGAGCGGATCGGGAAAAACGACGATGGCGAGTTTGCTCGCGCGCTTTTACGAACCGCAGCAGGGCGCGATCAAAATCGACGGTCACGATACGCGGCAGCTCACGCTGGATTCGCTACGCGGGAATATCGCGATGGTGCTGCAGCCGCCGCTCGTGCTCGGCGACACGCTGCGCGCCAACGTCGCATTCGGCAAGCCGGGCGCCGCGCTCGCGCAGATATTGCGGGCGGCGGAGATGGCGCGGCTCGGGCCGGTGGTCGCAATACTGCCGGCCGGAATCGAAGAAGTCGTAGGGCAGGGCGGGCACACTTTGTCCGAAGGCGAGGCACAGCGCGTCACGATCGCGCGCGCACTGCTGAAGGACGCGCCAATTTTGATCATGGACGAGCCGACCAGTGCGCTCGATACCGAGACAGAGTCGATGGTGCTGGCGGCGGTGCGCGAGGCGATGCGGGGGCGGACCACGCTGGTGATCGCACATCGGCTCTCGACGATTCAGAACGCCGATCGAATCCTGGTTTTGCGCGACGGCGAGATCGCGGAGCAGGGCACCTTCGACGAGTTGCTGGCCCGCGGTGGCTTCTTCAGCTACCTCTACAACATCCAGGCGTGGAGCCGCGAAGCCGCCGGCTGAACCAGGCGAGAACAACGATGCTTACAATTGGTCTCACGGGCGGAATCGGTTCGGGCAAAAGCACTGCCGCAAAAATCTTCGCCGAGTTCGGCGCGCCAGTCGTCGACGCCGACAAAGTCGCGCACACCACCTACGCCATTGACGGTCCCGCGTATGGCGCCGTGGTCGCGGCGTTCGGCGAGCAGATCCTGGCGCCCGATCGCACCGTCGACCGCAGAAAACTCGGCGCGATCGTGTTCGGCAAACCCGAGCAGTTGAACAAGCTCACGTCGATCGTGTGGCCCGCGACGTTCGACAGCATCCGCGCCCATGTCAATCGGCTCCGCGCCGACGGCGCCAGGCTCCCAATAATCGTCGAGGCGGCGATTCTGATCGAGGCGAACTGGCAGCGCCTGTTCGACGAAATTTGGCTGGTGCGCGCCGCACGCGAAAAAGTGATCGCGCGAATCGAACGCGATCGCGGACTCAAGCCCGCCGAGACCGAGACGCGCATCCGCGCGCAACTGTCCGACGACGAGCGCGCCAAACACGCGACGCTGATCATCGAGAACAACAGCACGCTCGACGAGTTGCGGACAAAATTGAAACAGGTCTGGGACGCCGCGCTCGTCCGCAACGCCTAGGAAAAGAGCGCCGCCAGCACCGCGAACGTCGCCAACTCGACCACGCCGCATCCGCCCGCCAACATGTAGCCCGACGCGCCGCCCATCCGGCGGCTCAGTAGCAGGCGCATCGCAAGCACTGTGAGAGCCAGCGCGACGATCACCGCGAGCCCGACATTCTGGTACAGCCCCATCGTGAGCCCCAGCGCGACGACGCTCGAGACCGCGAATTCGCGAAACGTAATATTGCCCGCGTAAGGGATGCCCAGGCCCCAATGCTCCAGCGGCTTCAGCCCGTAGCCGATCGGCACGATCGCCCACCGCGACAGCATCATCGCCATCACCAGCGCGCCCGCGCGTGCCGAGCGATCGGAAATTCGCGACAAGCACACAACCTCGGCGGCGAACGCGGCGATCGATACGAGCGCGCCGACCGGCCCGACACGCGTGAGTCCCGTCGAGGCGGGGCGTGCACCGCGGCGAATCGCCTCGGCCGTATCTGCGATTCCGCGGCTCGCGAGCCCAAGCGATAGCACCGCGCCGAGGAGCAATACGGCGAACGAAGCAGCACCCGGGACCAGCATCGTGGCCGCGCCGCGATCGGCGATCGCCAGAACTACGCCGAGAAGGAATCCGACGACTGGAAAAAAGATCATCGCGCGCGATCGCTGCGGCGCGTTGCCTTGCGCGCGCTCGTCGAGCACTGGCCACAGCGTGAGCGTCGCGGCTGCGAGCACGAACTCGAAGAGCAGGTCGCGCAGGCGCGGGAGATTGTGCTCGCTTTCCGCTTCCATCGACACCCGGCGTGACTACAGTATATCGCGAGAGCTGTGAAGGCATTGCGGCATCGGCGAAGCGGATGAAGATTCTGGTGATGGGCGCGGGCGCGGTCGGCGCCTACTTCGGTGCGCGGCTGCGCGCGGCGGGCGAAGAGGTCGTGCTGTGCGCGCGCGGCGAGAATCTGCGCGCGATGCGAGCGCACGGCCTCGACATCACGAGCATCCGCGGCGACTTGAAGATCGAGGTGACGGCGACCGACCAGCCGCGCGAGTTCGCACCGTACGATCTGATTCTATTTTGCGTAAAGGCCTACGATACCGACGCGGCTGCGCGCTCGATCGAAGGATGCCTCAAGCCCGGCGGCGCGATTTTGACGATTCAGAACGGCGTCGAGAACGAAGCGCGACTCGCCGCGATCTTCGGTCGCGACGCGGTGATGGGCGGCAACGCGCGCGTCGGCGTCGAGATGGTCGCGCCGGGCAGGATCGTGCATCTCAGCACCGGTCACATCGATTTCGGCGAGCTCGACGGCCGCGAAACGGCGCGCGCGAAGTCCATCGCCGAGGTTTTCCGCCGCGCCGGCATCCTCGGCACACTCTCCGGCGACATCATGAGTGCGCGCTGGGACAAGCTGGTGTGGAACGGCGCGCTCAACACCGTGACGACGTTGACGCGCCGCCGCGTCGGCGAAATCCTCGACGACCCGGAAGGACTGCGGCTGCTGCGGGCCGCGATGAAGGAAATTGTCGATGTCGCGCGGGCCGAGGGCGCAAAGATCGATGACGCCACGATCGAGCGCTACATCGCGCATTCGCAGAAAAACCTGCGCGCGCTGAAGACGTCGACGCAGCAGGACCTCGAGCACGGCAAGCCGCTCGAATACGAGACGCTGAGCGGCGCGGTGGTGCGCGCGGCGCGACGTCACGGACTCAGCGTTCCGATCAACGAAACGATCTATGCCTTGCTGCGACTGCTCGACGGCGCGCCCAAGCGCAGCTCGTAGCGCGACGCCATCATCGTCAGCGCTTCTCGAACTGCTTGGTGCCGAACAGGATCTCCCACGACTTCTTGTCCTGCTGCGGCTGCTGCGCCATCGCGCGCATCCGCTCGACCACGTCCGCCATCACCGCGAAGCCGCGCTGGGTCGCGGGCCGCGCGCGCAGTTCGTCGTACCATCGCTTGAGATTCGGAAAATCTTCCAGGTTCTGCCCCTGCATGCTGTGCGGCACCAGCCACGGGTAAGTCGCGATATCCGCGATCGAATACTCGCCCGCCAGGTACTTCGCCTCGCCGAGCCGCTTGTCGATCACACCGTAGATGCGTTTCGCCTCGTTGGTGTAGCGGTTGATCGCGTACTCGAGTTTCTCGGGCGCGTAGCGGCGAAAATGATGCGCCTGGCCAAGCATCGGGCCGACGCTCGCCATCTGGAACATCAGCCACTGGATGACGTTGTATTTGCCGCGCGTGTCGGACGGCATCAGCTGCCCGGTCTTCTCCGCCAGGTACATCAGGATCGCGCCCGACTCGAACATCGAGATCGGCTTTCCGCCCGGTCCGTCGGAATCGATTATCGCGGGCATCCGGTTGTTGGGACTGATTTTCAGAAACTCGGGCTTGAATTGATCGCCCGCGCCGATATTGACCGGCACCACGTTGTACTTGAGCCCGACTTCCTCGAGCATCCAGGTGACTTTGTAGCCGTTGGGCGTGGGCCAGAAATATAGGTCGATCATGCGGCGCTCCTTGCGATGGCTCTTCGAGCCGTCAGTTTCATTCTGCAACTTGGATCACTCTCGGACCCGACGCAAGCACGACATCGCGGATGCTGACGCGGTTACTTCGGGATGAGATCCAGTTCCGCTTCCGCATCCGCCTGCGCGCGAGTGAAGCCCGGATCCAGCGGATGGTACTCGCCGCGGCTCCAGGGGCCGATCAGGTCGTCGTAGTGACGCGACGACGGATGATCCGATTCGCCGCTGTGATTCATCCCCAGCGCGCGATAGGGACTTCCGAGGTCGGCGATAAAGCGGTAGGAGGAAATCTCGTTGGCGTCGAAACGGTCTGAAGCAGCGCCC
>DASQHV010000588.1:0-4807 GCA_035631915.1 Candidatus Acidiferrales bacterium
GTGCGCGGGCTCGACGTCCAGGTGCTCGACGCCGGATGCTGCGGGATGGCGGGCGCGTTTGGCTACGACCGCGGTCATTTCGAAGTATCGAGGCTAGTCGCCGAGCGAGCGCTGCTTCCGACGCTTGAAGCCGCTACGAACGACGCGATCGTCGTCGCCGACGGTTTCTCGTGTCGCTCGCAGATTCGCCACTTCTGTCCTGCGCGCCACCCGCTGCACCTGGCGGAAGTGCTGAATCTCGCCGCCGGCGGCACCGCCGAGCGGTAGTCGAACCCGTTGTCGCTGCGATAATCTCGTCGCCCTGAGGAGCCAACCCTATGCGTCTTGGAATCACCATCCCGTTCGAACCCTTCCAGAACAAGCATTTCGCCGAGCTGGTGCGCACCGCCGACCGATGCGGCTACACCGACGCGTGGTCGTACGAATCGTACTCGAGCGACGCATTCGCGCCGATCGCGGCGGCTGCGATGCTCACCGAGAAGATGCACTTCGGCTGCGCGATCATCCCGGTCTTCACACGGCCCGCGCCGCTGATTGCGATGTCCGCCGTGACCACCAACCAACTCGCGGCGGGCCGCTTCATCCTGGGTCTCGGAATCTCGACCCCGAATATCGTCGAGCAATGGATGGGCGTGCCGTTTCGCAAACCGGTGACGCAGATGCGCGAGACGGTCGCGGCGTTGCGCGCAATCTTCCGCGGCGAGAAGGTCACGATGGCGGGTCAGATGGTGAAGATAAACGGCTTCAAGCTCGACCTGCCCACCGAATTCGCGCCGAAGATATATATCGGCGCGCAGGGCACCAAGATGCTGCGGCTGGCGGGCGAGATCGGCGACGGCGTGATCGTCAACTTCATCACGCCCGAGACGGTGGCGCCGATGCTCGAGCATACGCGCGACGGCATGCGCGCCGCGGGCAAGGATCCGTCGAAGCTCGACGTCGTTTGCCGGATTATCGTCGCCGTCGACGAGGACGAAGACGTGGTGCGCAACCTGTTCCGCCGCTCGCTGACGGCCTACGTCACGGTACCGCAGTACAACAAGTTCTTTCGCGAGATTGGCTACGACAAGGAGGCCGGCATCGCGATGGACGCCTGGAACGCGGGCGACCGCAAGAAGGCGCTCGCGTCGATTCCCGACGGCATGGTCGAGAAGATCTTCGTGTTCGGCAACGCCAAACAATGCCGGCGGCGGCTCGACGACTATGCGCGGGCCGGAATCACGACCACCGCGCTGCAGTTCGCGTCGTTCGCGCCGACGCCCGACGAGCGCCGCGCGCGCGTGCTGCGCGCAATCGAAAACCTGGCGGCGGCCTGAAAAAAGGCCGCGCCCCGCCGGGAGGAGACGGGGCGCGGTTGGTCATGAGGACCCGGCAACTAGCCTGTTAATGAGGGAAGAACTGCTGGATCAGCGGCGCGAGCGTCGAGCCGTAGCCGTTGTTGTAGTAAGGCTGATTGTACCCACCGTTGTAGCCGCTGTTGTAGCCGTAGTTGTTATAGGCCGGTCCGCCAAGCCCGTTCAGGCCGCCTAGTCCGCGCAGTCCACCCAGGAGCCCACCGCCGACCGGCGCGCCGCCACAGGCCCGCTCCATTCGCGCCATCTTCCGCAGCACATCGTTCGCCGCTGCCGGATGACCGGTCGCGCGATCACGACGGACCTGCTGCTGCAGCCGCTGGGCCTCGATGCAGGCGCCCGAGCCGTATCCGCCCTGGTAGCCACCGCCGTTGTAGCCGTAGTTGGGGTAGTAGCCACCCTGGTAACCGCCGGCAGCGCGGCAGTCGTCGCCGTCCTCGTCGCAAACTACCGCCGGCGTCGCGTTGTATTGCTCCTGCGCTTCGTCCTCGTCGTAGCTTTGATTCACGGGGACGAAGGCCTGCGAGTTGTTCCAGTTTCGATTCCATCCGCGCGCGTGCAGATGACCGGGCGGGACAAAGTTTGGATTAAACCGAGCGGCGCGATTTACCCTATTGACCGGGATCACGACCGGCGCGACATTGCGAAAGGCGAATCGCCGTGCGACCGGCGCAGGAGTGAACGTGCGTGCCGGGGCCGCGAACGTCCGCGCCGCGCGAGCCGCGCGCACATTGTTCTGAAAGTTGCGTCCGTGATCTTTGGCAGCCGCCGCGATTGGTGTCGCGAGCATCGCGATACCGACGAGCGCCGCCGTTAAATTTTGCCTGGACCTCATAACCTTGTACCTCCGCTATTCAAAGAGAGCATCAATGATGCCAGCGATGGCGCGGAACAAATCCCGCGCGTGCGCTCGATCTTCATGAATTGAATACGCAATCGGCAAAAGCGGGATACACCAATGCGAACGATCGAAACGAAATACGTCAACGGAGAGAACGAGTTAACGTATGTTTAGAATTCGTCGCGCAGAGAAAATGCCCGCCGCAAATGAACGAACGTTAAGATTCAAACGAGACAGGGATGCTTCGCGCGCGGGAGCTACACGAACGTGCGGCGCGCCAGGAAGTACATCACGCCGCCGACGATCGCGTAGGCCGCGACGCCTTCGAGCAGTGTCGCGCCGCTCGTCACGATAAGCAGGCCCAGCACCAACGCCGTCGCGATCACGGCTACCACCTGCTCGACACGCTTTTCGCGCGCGCGCACCCGCGCGACGTGCTCGGTGATCGGCTCGCCGCAGTTGGGGCATACGCCGCCGCGCTTGACGACCAGGTCTGCGCCGCACTTGGGGCATTCGATTTTCGTCCGCAGCGGCATCGCTTGGGTATTGCCACGTCCTCGCACGACGACGCTACGAGGTGGCGCGCGCGCAGTAAAGCGAGCAGGAAATTCAGAGCGCGGCGCAAAAGAAAACGGCCCGCGTAATACACGGGCCGCTGCTCTGCGAACTTACGCGCGGCTCAAACAGCCGCGACCATTTTGGTCGGCCGACTACGCGCGCGCCTTGCGCAGCTTGCGCGCAGGTCGCTTGGTATGACGCGCGCGTTCCTCGCGCCGCTTCACGCGGACCGGCTTGGCCGCCACCTTTACGGGCTTGCGAATCGCGGCCGGCGCCGCAGCCGCTTCGACAACGGGCGCCGCGACACCCTCCGGATGCAGCGCGGCTTCAGCCGCCGCGCGCTCCGCCTCGAGCACCAGCGCCGCACGCCGGCGCGCAATCGCGTCGAGCCGTTTCTCTTTCCACTTGGCCAGCCCCATCCGCATGTACTCGGGGTTGATGTCGAGCATGTCGCAGACGTTGTCGAACGAGAACACCCAGCGCTTGTCTTCGTGCGCGATCCATTCGTCCGCGTCGCGGAACAGCCGCTGGCCCTTGCTGGTGGACGCGTCGATGCATTTCATGAAGCATTCGATCGCGTCCTCGAGCACGCTCAGGATGAGCCGCTTCTCACCTTCGAGTAGATGCTTCTTGCGCATCGCCTCGAAGTATTGAATGGGCAAGAGAGTGTCGGGCTCGAACAACCCCGGCAGTCTTTCGTCCAATGTTTCCTTTTCCTGCATCTTGTCTCCGCCTTCCGCCTTCAAATTCGTGCGTGCATCCACCACCCCACCTCCTCGGCTATATGACGTACGCGCGCCTACGCCTATTCAGAGTCGTCTTGGTTCTGTTCCTTGTATATTTCGTGCCACGCCATCTGGATTGCTTCCAGTTTGCCCTCGGTCGAGCCGTCGCGACTGTCATCGAACTCGTCGAGATCGATCACCCACTGGCGCAGGTCCGTGAACCTCGCGTCGAGCGGATTCAGCCCCGGATGATTCTCGGCCAGCACTTCGGCGATCTCCTCCGCTTGATCCCACTTGAGTCCCATCTCGTCACTTACCTCTAAAACCCGCTTCCGCAGCCGCCGCGCGCCGACTACGAAAGTTCCTCGACTGATTTTTTCTCCAACGCCAGCTTAATTGCGGCATCCATGATCCGTTCCGCGAACGGAGTGGTCACCTCGTTCAGCTCTTCAACCAGTGTTGCGATTAGCTCGCGATCGGTTCCCGTACGGGCCGCCTCCAGCCGCTCCACCACTTCATCCATCCGCCGACGCTCTGACGCGTCGACTAACGCACCGAACTCGCCGAGCTGTTTCTTCAGTGCCCCGAGGATTTGCTCGGCGTCGTTACGGGCCGCGATCAGCAGGCGCTCCTCGAGATCCTGCTCGCCCAAGTCGATCGCCTCTTCGAGCATTCGCTCGATGTCATCGTCCGTCAAACCATAGCTGGGCTTGACGTCGACCGAGTGCTCGCGGCCGGTGCGCTCATCGCGCGCATTGACATTTAGTATCCCGTTTGCATCGATGAGGAAAGTGACCTCGATGCGGGGTACCCCTGCCGGCTGGGACTGAATCGGCCCCAGCTTGAAGCGCGCCAAGCTACGGCAATCTTTAGCAAGCTCTCGCTCGCCTTGCAAAACATGCACATCCACGTGGGTCTGGTTATCCACAGCGGTCGTAAAGCCCTCGGTAACGCTGGTCGGGATAGTCGTATTGCGATGAATAAGGCGCTCCATAACACCGCCCATTGTCTCGATTCCCAACGAGAGCGGCACCACGTCGAGCAACAGCATGTCGCCCTGCGTGCCCATTAGCACGGAGGCTTGAATTGCGGCACCCAGCGCAACCACCTGGTCGGGGTCAATCGAGCAAAGGGGTTCCCGCTGAAACAATTCCGCCACCCGGCGGCGCACCAAGAGCATCCGCGTCGAACCGCCGACCAGCACCACGGCGTCAATCTGCGCCGGCTTCAGCTTGGCGTCGGCGATCGCAAGCTCGCATCGCTTGAGCGTTCGAGCGACCAACGACTCGGCAATCTTTTCCAACGCCGCTCGCGTCAAGTGCTTGGCGACG
>DASQHV010000589.1:0-7183 GCA_035631915.1 Candidatus Acidiferrales bacterium
CGGATCGACGTGCAGGCCAGCGTCGCCGAGCAGGATTGCGCCGTTGGTCACCGGATCGCGATAAGTATTGTTCAAGCGGCCCGACGAAAATATCTTGCCGGCAATCGTCGCGCCTTCGAGCATTTTTCCGACCGCGAACGAGCGCTCGAGATAGCGCCGCAGATTGGCGGCGAGGCTGGTGCGGAACTCGACCATCTCCGCCGCGTCGAACGCCGTCGCCGCGACCGTCAGTCCGTTCTCACATCGGCACAGCAAATTGCCGGCGCCCGGAGCCGGCTCGAATTCCGTTACGAGTTCGTCGCCGAGCCGGCTTCGATCGACGCCTGCGAAGTACGCGTAGTAGTAGGCGCGCGCGCACGGGACGTCGACGCGTTCGAATGCGCCGAGCTTTTCCATGCCGAGCTCGGCGACCTTGCTGCGCATCCCGTCCGCGCCGATTGTGAGCGGCGCGTGAAATTCGCGAACGCCCGACGCGTCCTCGCCGCGGATGCCGACCACCGCGCCATCGGCGATGACCAGGTCGGTGAGTCTGAAGCGCTCCCGAAATTCCACCGACTCGAAACTGCGCGCCGCATCGATCACTGCGGCGTCCATCAGCGTTCGCCCCAGGCACAGCCCGCGCGAGTCCGCGCCGTCGTGCATCAGCTCGCCGCTGTAGTCGAAGTCCGGACCGATCGCGCGCATCCGTGCGAAGCGCACACCGCCGACGCGCTCGAGCGTCTCGAGCACGCCCATCGCGCCGAGCACCTTGGCGCCGCCACCGAGCACGATATGCGTCGACAGCCGGTCCGACGGGAACGTGTCCTTGTCGAGCATCAGCACGCGCAAACCCTTGCGCGCGAGCATGATCGCGGCGGCGCTGCCGGCGACTCGTGCGCCGACGATTATCGCGTCGAAATTTTTTCTCGATTCAGCCACTCGGTAATCGGGTCGCGCCGACTGCGCCACATAGTGTGAAGCATGCAGGATGCCGTGCAAGTACCGCAAAAGGAAAGAGCCCCCTCTTTCGAAGGGGCTCTCCCGTGTTGCGAGGCTTCCGCAGCCTCGGCTTAGTCCAGCAGCAAATCCTGGCAGCCTTAGCCAGCCCCCGGGGTACTTAGCCCGGAGGTAAACTCGTTAGGCGACTACTTCTTTTTCTTTTTGGCCGCTTTCTTCTTAGCCATTTTGCTCTTTCGCATCGGTTTGGACTTGCGGGCCATTTTCTTGGCCCTTCTCTTCTTCATTCCTGGCATAGGTACCTCCTCTTCCTAGGCTGCCGCTGGACAAGCGCCCTATTTTGGTGTTGTGAAGGTCAATCCCCCACAAGTTGGCGCCGATTATAGAAACATGTTATTCGCAAATCAAGGGCCGCAACGATATTTATAAAGAAATTCTAAAGTCGGAAGAGTGCAACTGGATCGCCCAGTTTCCAGTCTTTAAAATGTCGTTCAGAAATCATCGCGCTTGAACTGACGCTCCCGCTTCTCTACGATTGCACCGATGACGAGGTTAAGCTTTTTGATCCGCCGCGAGTGGCTCAGCCTAATCTTCGGCGCAGTGCTCGCGGTGCTGCTTTTGAACGTGTTGATCGCCCCACAGGGGCCGCGCGATCTGGTCGCGCTCCGCGCGCATCGCGTTGCGCTGGAGTCTCAGCGTGAACAGTTGAGTTCAGAAAACGCCGAGTTCAGAACAAACGTTCAGAGGCTCCGCTCCGACGATCGTTACATCGAACGCCAGATTCGCCGCGAGCTCGGTTACGCCCGCCCCGACGAGTTGATCTACAAATTCACCGGCGACTCCGCCAACCCCAACCCGTAGCCGCGCCGCTCAAAACGACGCGCGCGGTAGCAACCGGTAGTCGAGCGCGGTGCGCTCCAACGATTCGCGGAAATCCGGATGCGCGATCGAGATCAGCGCCCGCGCGCGCTCCGGCACCGATTTGCCCTTGAGATTCACCAGCCCGTACTCGGTCGCGACGTACATCGCGTCGGTGCGCGGCGTCGTGACGATATTGGAATCGTCGATGCGCGCGACGATGCGGCTCGCACGGCGTCCCTCACGCTCGATGGTCGACGCGAGGCAGATGAACGACTTGCCTTCGCGCGAGGCGTACGCGCCGCGCACGAATTGCAGTTGACCGCCGGTGCCGCTGATTTGCCGGATGCCCGCCGACTCGGAGCACGCCTGTCCGGTGAGATCGATTTGCGCCGCGTTGCAGATCGAGATCACGCGATCGTTCTGCATGATGTGATGCGGCAGGTTGGTGTAGTCGACCGGGCCGGCGAAGCACGCCGCGTTGCGATCCAGGAAGTCGTACATGCGCTTGGAGCCGGCCGCGAAGGTGTACGCCATCTGGTAGCGATTGGTCGACTTGTGCGCGCCGGTCACTTTGCCCGCTTCGTACAGCGTCACCAGCGAATCGACGAACATTTCAGTGTGCACGCCCAGGTCCTTGATCGACGCCGCGGCCAGCAACTCGCACACCGCGTTGGGCATCGCGCCGATTCCGATCTGGATGCACGCGCCGCTGGGAATCTCGGGCGCGATCAGCGCTGCCACGCGCTGGTCAACCTCATTGGCGGGCGGATTGTGCAGCTCCGGCATCGCAGTCGCGCCGGCGTCGAGTACGCAGTCGACCTCGCTTATATGAACTCCCGTCTCCAGCCCGAAGACGTACGGCATACTCGCGTCGGTCTCGACGACGAGCCGTTTGGCCTTTTCGGTGATCGCCTTGTGATAGGTGACGGCGGGGCCGAAGTTGAAAAATCCGTGCGCGTCCATCGGCGCCGTCTTCAGCACCGCAACGTCCACGTCGACGAAGCGGCGATAGTAGTCGGGCGCCTCGCCAAAGTTCATCGGAATGTGATGGGCCAGGTTGCGATCGTGCATCTTGCGTTCGAGCCCGGAGAAGTACCACGACAGGTACGCGACGTGGCGCGCTTCGGGGTCGGCCTCGACAGCGGCGCGCGGGCGCATCGCGAGACACCCGCGAATCTTCACCCGCTCCAGCTTTGCGACGCGCTCGGCCAGTGCGCGATCGAACAGGTCCGGCTGTCCCAGGCCGAATCCGTACTCGACCCAGTCGCCGGACTTTACCTCAGCCGCCGCCTGCTCCGCGGTTACCCGTTTGCGCTTGAGTTCGCCGTCGTAAGAATTCGCCATGTGGATGATTTTAGCTCCGCGCCGATTCTGCCGATTCGCTTGACTGCGCTGATAGCGTAGGATTTCCTTTCAACCGCGCACTTCAATCAATGCCAAGGATGGAACCACTCAAGCAAGCGTCCGCGCGCGACCGGGCGGCGACTGCACTCGCATTGAAGACGGAACGGCGGAACTGATAGCGGCGGGCAACCGGGGGAGCAAGAACTAATGTACGGTTTCATCCTCACTCTGCACATCTTCGGCGTGGTCTTCTGGCTGGGCGGGCTGCTGATGATTGCGAGCCTGTTGGCGCGCGTGCCGCAGGAAGTCGGCCTGCCCAAGGAACGCTTCCTGGGCGCGGCGCGCGAGCTGTTCGAAGTCGGCACCAACGTCGGCGCAGCGGTGACCGTCGTGCTGGGCGTGGTGCTGACCGTGCTCAACCCCGCGGTGCTGCGCCAGCCGTGGTTTCACATCAAGTTGCTGCTGATCGCGATTCTGCTTTTCTACCACGTGCGCTTTTACCGGCGGATTCGATTCCTCGAAGACAATCCCAGCCAATCGTCGCAGCGCGAGTTCAGCGTCATTCACGGCGCCGTGAGCCTGCTGCTGTTCGCGATCCTGCTGATGGCGGTGGTGAAGCCCTTCTAAGCGACCGGGCTCGCGACCGACGCGTGGATGTGCGCGATACGCCAGCGCCCGCCGCTGCGATGTAGTACGAATGTCCGGCGATGCAGCGGCCCGGGCAGCGTCAGATGAAACGTTGCCAGCGCGATGTCACCGAACTCGCGCACGACCAATTCTTTCGGCTCGATCTTGAGCGGGGTCGGCATCGCGCGCGCAAACTCCGCGATCGCCTTGAACTGCGCCATGATTGCAGGCCGCCCGTCCAGCCGCGCTGCATAGGTTCCCAGCGGCGAGAACATTTGCGCGTCTTCTTCGAAGAACGGCGTGATGCGCTCGAGTTCGAGCGATTCCACCGCACGAAGAAAGTCGTTCATCATTGCGCGCACGTCGGCGCTCGATTCGGCCATCGCAGTTCCTCCGAGTTGATCTAGAAACGATCCTTCAACGCGCGCGCGCAGGCGAATATCGCGACCGGATCGTCGCCCGCGGCGGGATCGCTCCGGCGGATGCTCGCCTTCAGTTCCGCGCTGTCGACGCGCAGGAACGGATTAGTCTGCTTCTCGTCGCCGATCGTTGACGGCACGGTAAACTTGCCCTCGGCGCGGGTCTTGACGCTCCATTGATGCTTCGCCTTAAGCGCTGCGTTGCCCGGCTCGAGCGTCAGCGCAAAGCGCAGGTTCTTTTCCGTGTATTCGTGGCCGCAATAAACTTGCGTCGCGTCGGGCAGCGCCGCCAGCTTGGCCAGCGACTCGACCATCGTCGACGCCTTGCCCTCGAACACGCGGCCGCATCCCGCCACGAACATCGTATCGCCGGTGAACACCGCGCCGAGCGCCGCGAAGTAGTACGCGACGTGGCCGTTGGTGTGCGCGGGAATTCCGATCACGCGGCCTTCGAGTCCGCCGATGCGGACCTTGTCGCCGTCCGCCACCGGATTGGTCAGCGCGGGAATTCTACCGCCCTCGGCACTGGCGCCGTAAATTTTGATGCCGGGCACTTTCGACGCGATGTCCGCGTTGCCGCCCGAATGATCGCCGTGCCAATGCGTGGTCAGCACCGCGACGATTTTGACACCGTGCGACTTGGCCGCCGCGACTACCTTGTCAGCCTCGGCGCAATCGACGACCCCGCACTCCTTGCTGGCATCGTCCACGACCAGGTACGCGTAGTTATCCGACAGTTGCGGCACAACGATGATTGCCATCGCAACCTCCTTCACGACTCACGCGGCGGCGCGCGGGTCAGAAGCCCATGATGTTGAAGCCGACATCGACGTACAGGGTTTGCCCGGTCACGCCGCTGGAAAAATCGCTGAGCACCGCCGCCGCCATCGCGCCGACTTCCTGCGGACGCATCCCGCGGCGCAGAGGCGAGCGCGCCTCGACCTCGTGCGCCATGGTATGAAAGTCGCGAATCGCCGACGACGAAAGCGTTCGCGCCGGGCCGGCGCTGAGCGCGTTGACGCGGATGTTTTTCGCGCCCAAGTCAATCGACAGGTAGCGCACGCAGGCTTCCAGAGCCGCCTTCGCCACGCCCATCATGTTGTAGTTCGGGATCGCGCGGACTGCGCCAAGATAGGTCAGCGTGATGATTGAGCCGCCGCCGCGCGCTTCCATCAGCGGTTCCGCTGCCCGCGCGAGCGCGACCAGCGAGTAGGCCGAAATCTCGAGCGACTTCTTGAAGTTCTCGCGGCTGACAGTCAAAAAGCGATCGCGCAAGTTCTCGCGTTCGGCAAATGCCACCGCATGCACCATCAGGTCGAGTCCGCCCCACTTCTCCTTCAACTTGGCGAACACCGCCGCGATCTGCGCGTCGTCGTTGACGTCGAGCTCGCCGATCACGTCCGCCTCGATTTGAGCCGCCAGCGGCCGCACGCGCTTTTCCAGGATCTCGCCCTGATAGGTCAGCGCGACCTCCGCGCCCTCTGCGGCCAGCGTCTGCGCGATCGACCACGCCAGGCTCTTGTCGTTGGCCACGCCGACCACCAGCGCCCGTTTGCCCTGCACGATTCCCATCCCGAGCTTCCCTTTTTTTGCGGTCCTGTGGCCGGCGCGCGATCAGATTTCGAACTTCATTCCGTCGAAACCCATCTCGATTGCGATCTCACTCTCGTGGTTCAGCACTTCGCGGCCAAGATGCGTCAGCACCATTCGCCGCACGTTGAACTTATCACGATTGGCGGCCAGCAACGGGTAGTTGAGATGGAATTCCAAATTGCTGCTCTCGAAGTAGGTGCATTCGCAGATGAACAAGTCGGCGCCGTCGGACAATTTGACCAGCTCGTCGTTCCAGCCGGTATCGCCGGAGAACACCACCGACTTGCCGGGCCCGTCGATTCGAATCGAAAGCGAAATGTCGGGCTTCGTGTGCGGACTGCGAATCGCGCGCACCTTGAACTTGCCCATCCGCGTCGAGCGGCCCGGTTCCAGCACGACGAACTTGAGCTTGGGCCGGACCTTGTCGATCGCGTAATGCGCGAACATCGTCGACATCATGCGAATCGTCCGCTCCTGGAGATTCGGCGGCCCCGCGATCGTCAGCGTCTTCGTGCGCCGCGTCTCGAACATGTACTCGAGCAGCAGGAACGGCAGCCCGCCGAAGTGATCGCCATGCAGATGGCTGATGATCACGTAATCGAAATCGTTGGAGGTGCGCCCGTAATGCTTGAGCGCGGCCAGCACCGCGGGACCCGCTTCCAGCAGGACGCCGCCGGCCCCCGGCGTATCGATCAGGTAACCCGCCTGCGCGCGCCCGCTACTCGAAAAGGCATCACCCGTGCCCAACAGGGTCACGGTCACAGGCGCTCCATTCAATGCCGCGCGGCTCGGATTCATTGCGGCGGCCTATGCTAATATCATCGGCCAAGGCGCGCAAACCAGGGAGTGGCCGCTATGAGACAAGTTAAAATAGGCGTTGGCTTCGGACTCTGGCGCCTCGGGATGCCGTCGACCGAGACCATCGTGCGCGTCGCCGAGCACGCCGAGGATTGGGGCCTCGACTCGTTCTGGCTCTCCGATCACTTGCTCGCGCCGTCGCCCGAGCTCGACGTCGTGGCAACGCTGTCGCTGCTCGCCTCGCGCACGCGCCGGATGAAGCTCGGGCCGAGCGTGTTGCTGCTCAACCTGCGGCACCCGCTGATGGTCGCGAAGACGTTCGCGTCGCTCGACTACCTGTCGGGCGGCCGGATGGTGATGGCGGTCGGCACCGGCGCCAACCTGGCCGACTACGCTGCGTGCGGCATCCCGCTCGAGGGTCGCGGCAAGCGCCTGGACGAAGGAATCGAAGTCCTGCGCACGGTGTGGAAGGAGCGCAACGCGAGCTATCACGGGAAATATTTCAATTTCGAAAACGTGACGATCGAGCCGCAGCCCGTCGCGCGGACCAACAACGATTTCGGCACGATGGACATCTGGGTCGGCGGCCGCTCGGACGCGGCGCT
>DASQHV010000590.1:0-8398 GCA_035631915.1 Candidatus Acidiferrales bacterium
ATCTGCGCGACGTCACCGTCGTGATTCCGGATGACGAGCCGACGCCGTGGGATTGGGGCGACAAGTTGTCGGTGGTCGGCAAGCCCGCTCCGCGCGTCGACGGTCCGCTTAAGGCGACCGGCGCCGCACGCTACACCTACGACGTCGCGCTGCCCGGGATGCTCTACGGCACAATCCTGCGTTGCCCGCTTCCGCGCGCGCGAATTCGCAATGTCGATTTGACCGGCGCGCAGCGGATGCCGGGAGTGCGAGCAGCGATCGCATTCGACGATCGTGAAGTGCGCTTCGCAGGACAGGAAGTCGCGGCCGTAGCCGCGCTCAGCACCGACGCAGCAGCCGACGCGCTCAAATTCATCAAAATCGATTACGAGCCGCTACCATTCGTCGTCGATATGGAAATGGCGATGACGGACTCGGCGCCGAAAGTATTCGGCACCGGCTCCAACATCGGCAGGGCGCAATCGTCAAGCAGCGGCGAGGTCGCGCGCGGACTCGAAGTCAGTGCCACAACGATCGAAGCCACCTACAGCACGCCGGTGCAGACGCATGTCTCGCTCGAAACGCACGGCACGGTCGCAAGCTTCAATCCGGCAGGCGACGAGCTCACGGTCTGGACCTCGACCCAGGCGATTTTTTCCGCGCGCGACGACTTGGCGGTGCAGTTCAGCCTCCCGCCCGACAAGGTTCGCGTCATCTGCGAATACCTGGGCGGCGGCTTCGGCTCGAAGCTCGGCGCCACGGTCGAGATGGTCACGGCGGCGCGCCTGGCCAAGGCCGCGGGCGCACCGGTCAAGCTGATGCTGCCCCGCGCCGACGAGCATCGCGCGACCGGCAACCGCCCAAGTTCGGTGCAGAAGGTGAAGCTCGGCGTCGATCGCGACGGCAAACTGACGGCGATCGATCTCGCGCAGTACGGCACCGGCGGGATTGGCGGCGGCGCCGGAAGCGCCGGGCCGTTCAAGTCGATCTATCGATGCGCCAATATCCGCACTGAAGAGCGCAACGTTTTCATCAACGCCGGTCCGTCGTCGCCGATGCGCGCGCCGGGATGGCCGCAGGGATGCTTCGCGCTGGAACTCGCGATGGACGAGATGGCCCGCAAGGCGAACCTCGACCGGCTTGAGTTCCGCCGCCGCAACAGCGACAACCCGGTCCGCCTTGCCGAGTACGAAGTTGGCGCGCGCAGTTTCGGCTGGGCCGAGAAGAGCGCCGCAAAGAAGTCGGCAGGCGCGAACAAGCGCGGCGTCGGGGTCGCGTCGGCGGAGTGGCATGCGGTCGGCGTCTCAGGTCCCGAGGCGCAGGTGATCGCGCATCGCGACGGCTCGGTCGAAGTTCGCATCGGCACGCAGGATATCGGCACCGGCACGCGCACGATCATGGCGGTTATCGCGGCCGAGGAATTGGGCCTGCCCGTCGCGCGCGTGAAATCCGAGATCGGCGATACGCGATTTCTCTACTCGGTGCCGAGCGGCGGTAGCCTGTCCGCGCCGTCCAACACGCCTGCGGTACGTCACGCGGCGGCGCGGCTCAAGGCCAAGCTGTTTGGAATCGCCGCGCCGATGCTAGGGGCTGACGCGAGCGATCTCGAGGCCGCCGATTCCACGATTCGCGTGCGCGCCAATCCGTCGCGCGCGATTGCATTCAACGAGGTTTGCAAGCGAATCCCCGGCGACTCGATTTCCGCGCAGGGCGAGCGCATCCAGAACTACGACGGCTTTCGCACCGACCAGGCGGGATGCCAGTTCGCCGAGGTCGAAGTCGACACCGAAACCGGAATCGTGCGCGTGATTCGCGTGGTCGCGGTGCATGACGCGGGCCGGAACATCGACCCGCTGACGGCGCGCAGCCAGGTTAACGGCGGCATCCTGATGGGAATCGGTTTCGCGCTGTTCGAGGATCGCCGGATGGACCCGCAGCTCGGCATCATGGTGAATCCCACGATGGACGACTACAAGCTGCTCGGCTCGCTCGACGTTCCGCAAATCGACGTGACCTTCGTCGAAGTGGCGAACGGAATCACCAACACCGGCGTGATGGGCCTGGGCGAGGTCGCGCACGTTGCCGGATGCGCCGCGGTCGCGTGCGCGGTTTACGACGCGATCGGCGTGCCCGTGCGATCGCTGCCGATGACGCCGGATAGGGTGCTTGCCGCACTCGGGCACGCGTGATGGACCTGGAAGTTCGATGAACCGCTTCGAAGTAATCACACCGACCGACGTTGCGAGCGCGTCGCGTCTGCTGGCCGACGAGCGCAACGTCGCGTTCGCGGGAGGCGTGGACGTCGTCGACTTGTCGAAGCAGGGCGTCGTCGAGCCGGCCGCGCTGGTGAATCTGAAAAGCTTGCCGCAACTGAGCGGAATCGACGTGCGCGCGTCGGGCGAGTTGCGCCTCGGCGCGACTGCGAAGCTTAGCGAAGTCGCGGAGCATCCCGTGATTCGCGCGCGCTACACGGCGCTTGCGGAGGCGGCGGGAGAGGCGGCCACGCCGCAGATTCGCAATCTCGGCACCGTCGGCGGAAACCTGCTGCAGCGTCCGCGATGCTGGTACTTTCGAAATCCGGACGTGAACTGCCTGAAGAAGGGCGGCGACAAGTGCTATTCGATCGGCGGCCTGAACCGCTACCACGCGATCCTGGGTGGCGGCCCGTCGTTCATCGTGCATCCGTCGAACCTTGCGCCGGCATTGATCGCGTTCGACGCGCGCGCGAAGCTGGTAGGTCCCGGCGGCGAGCGCGTCGTCGAGCTCGGGAAATTCTTCACCTTGCCGTCAGTCGATCCGAAGCATGAGAATTCACTTCAGCCCGGCGAAATCATCACCGAGGTAATAGTGCCCGCGCCGGCCGCGGGCGTGCGCAGCCGCTACCTTGAAGCGCGCGAGAAGCAGAGCTTCGATTGGCCGCTGGTCAGCGCGGCGGTTGTGATCGAGCGCGCACCCGGCGGCAAAACGGTCCGCGACGTGCGAATCGTCATGGGCGCGGTCGCGCCGATTCCATGGCGCGCGATCGAGGCGGAGAGTTTGCTCAAGGGACACGCGATCGACGAGTCGGCGGCGCGCGCGGCGGCGGACGCCGCACTGAAGGACGCGGCGCCGATGTCCGACAACGCATACAAAGTCGTGATCGCCAAAGTTATCGTGCGCCGCGCGATCATCGCCGCCGCCGGCGTCGAGGCCGCGTGACATGCCGTCGCAATCGCCAAAATTTTGCGCTTACCTTCGCACCAAGACCGCCTACTACCGAAATTCGACCGGTGAGCGTATGTTCGACGCCGCCAGCACGACTGCGTGCTACAGCTGCCTCAAGACGCAGCGCCCGGTCGGTCCCGACGGCCTTCCGGTCGACGCCGCCTCTTGCGGCGAGGACCGCGGATGCTTTGAACGTGAGGATTGAGTTTCGCGCGACGAACAATGACAGCGGGGCAAGTCCGGTGGATTCCCAAATCAACCAATCGCGGCGTGATCGACCCGGCAGTAGGACGCTTCCGGCAGGTCGCGATTGAGTTAAAGTGACACTTTAAGATATGGCAAATCCGATTCGCTTCGCGACCGCGCTACTCCTGATTACTTTCGCTGCGGCGCCGGCCGCGGCCCAGGTCAAGCCGGGCGACATGATCACCCAAGCCAACGCGTCGCAGGTCAAAGACCTGCTCAGCCCCGGCACCTACCAGGCGGTGACGAAGGGGATGCAGATGAATATCGTCGCGTCCTCCCGAATCGACTGGCCGCCGCCGTATCAGCAAGCCACCGAGAAATACTCCTCGCAGGTGCGCCTGGCCGACGACCATCGCGATCTGCTCGGCTACGTCGCGGGACAGCCCTTCCCGCTGCTCGATCCCAACGACCGCGACGTCGCCACCAAGATCATGTGGAACCAGTACTTCAAGCCGATCGCGACCGACGACGCCGACCTGCGCTACTTCGAATGCCAGGTCGCGACGCAGAACCCCGGTCACGAGCAGCAGATTATTAAGGATACAGAGTTGGGCCACTTGGCTGCCTACAGCGATATTGGCCGCACCGAGGTTGATCCGATGCCCGCCGATCCGGATTTCAAAATAACCGGCATCTGGTTGCGCGCCGGCGCGTACCCGACCCTGGCGCCCGCCGACGATCGCGGCAGTGGCGGAATCCGGTTTCGCTATTGGGATTCAACCAAAGCCGACGACGCATGGGCGTTCCTCGCCGGCAGCCGTCGCGTGCGCCGCGTCAACGAGGTCATCCTGACCTCGTCGCCGGGGCTCTCGACCTGGGACGCCGACCACGCGGGCGGATTCAATGCCAAGCCCCAGGAGTACAACTTCAAATTCCTCGGCGACCGCAACATGCTCGGATGCGTGCACGCCAAGAATTCGCCGGCGCATCCATGCCCCACCGACGGCGGCGCCACCTCGTGCCCCGACGATTGGGAAATCCGCCATCTCTACCTCGTCGAAGTCACGCCGCGTCCCGAACGAATCCAGGGCGTGCTGCAATCGAAGACGGTTGTCTACGTCGACGGCGAGGCGTGGTCGAATCCTTACGTCGACAGCTACGATCGCAAGGGCGAGCTGTGGAAGACGCAAATCTATCTCGGCACCTATCGCGATCGCCCGGTGCCTGACGCGAAGATTGCGGTCTATCCCTTCAAGCGCGAGTTTGCCACCGCTGCCACCAGCCTCGACGTGCAGACCGGCATGGCCACCACTTGCTACCTGCCGAGCCCCAACACCGCCGAGCGCGAATGCTGGTACATCAACATGGGCGCGGTCGACAAGGAATTCATCTCGACCGACGCGCTGGTGAAGGCCGGGCACTAGGCGGCGCGTCATCCAGCTTCACTGCACCGCGATGCGGCCGGCCGTTCGAAGAGCGGGCTTTACCTTCGCGGCTACTCTTGCGATGACGATCGTGACGGACGCGCAGCTTCGCGCGGAACCTCCGATGGTGCCGGCTGCCGCCGCATCGCAAAACGCGCCGGATCAAACGCTCAAGCCCGGTACGATCATTGGTGCCGAGAACGCGGACCAGTTCGCGCGCCTCATCCCGGGCGCCGCCAAGTTCGCTCTTCAGCACGGCTTCCACATGCGCGTTATTCCGCAGCGGCGCGTTGAATGGTCCGAAGGATTTCGCCAGGCCACGGAAAAATACTCGGGGCAGGTGACACTCGACGCCGACGACAACCTGCAGCACTACATCGCGGGGATGCCGTTTCCGCTGATCGACGTCGCCGATCCCAAGGCGGCGGTGAAGATCGCGTACAACTGGCACATGGGTCCGTTCATGCCGGACGACTTCTCGATCGCGCCCTGGAGCAGCAACGGTTACGCCGCCGATCCGGCGAACGCGGCGAAGATTGTGCCCAAGGACGACACCGACTACGCCTGCGAGCAGTTCGACTTCCTCCGCTTCGCGCATCGCACGGACGTCGATCCCCGCCCGACTATCGGCGACAACGCGATGGGCGTCGAGTGGAAGGCGCGCTGCAACCGATGGCTCAGCGATCTCGGCGGCACGGCCAGCGAGGGCGCGGGAATCTGGGTGCGCTATCTCGATCCCAAGCATCCCGACGAATTCTTCGGCTTCAACGAGACCTCGCGCCGCGTGCGCCGCACCGCCGTCAATCTCGCTTACCCGAACGAAGGATGCCGCGGATGCCATCAGCCGTTCTGGGCCTACGCGCTGCCCAAGACCGAGCTTTACTCGTACAAGCTGCTCGGCACGACAACGCTGCTGGCGTGCCTGGGTGCGGACAACGAACCGGCGGGCTTTGCGGCGGGCGTGCCGGGAACGGCGCTCGGCGAAGAGCCGTTCGAACTGCGCACCGCATACATCCTCGAGATGACGCCGCGATTCGGCGAGCCTGCCGAGGCATCCAACAAGACGATCATTTTCATCGACAGCGAAGTTTACGTATGGCTCGCGGCCGAGTTCTATACCGGCGCCGGACTGACTGCGACCGCAATCCCGCTCTGGCGGATGCGCCCTGCGCCGGCGGGCGGCAGCCTGTTCGACCTGGCGGGCAGCTTCTATCATCCGGAAGGCGTGGGCTCATTTTTTCGCTCGCTCGTGCCGGCGCATCCGTCGTTCAAGCAGACGATCAACGCCGGCGTGTTAGGTGCGGGAGATTTTCTGCCCGAGCGGATGGGGCGATGACGGCGCGGCGATCGGCGATACATGCGACGCGTACTGCTGATTCACTCCAACGCCGCTGAGGCGAAGGATCGCGCTGCGTATTTGCGCGAGGCCGGATGCGACGTCACGCACCAGTTGCCACGCGGACTCGGCTTTCTGCGCGAGGTGCGACGAAATCCGCCAAACGTCGTCGTGATCGACCTTGACCGGCTGCCCAGCGTCGGACGCGACGTTGGGCTCGCGCTGCGAATGTCGAAGTCGACGCGCCTGGTTCCGCTCGTGTTTGCAGGCGGCGTGCCGGAAAAAGTCGCAGGCATTCGCGCGCTGCTGCCGGACGCGTCCTTCACGCCATGGCCAAGGATTCGCGGCGAGTTGAAGCGCGCTGCGGCCCGTCGACCTGCCGATCCGGTCGTGCCGCGCTCGATCTTCGAACCGTACAAGGGCACTCCGCTGCCGCACAAGCTGGGTATCGTCGAGGCTTCGTGCGTTGGACTGATCGGCGCGCCTGAGGATTTTGAGGCGACGCTAGGCAGACTTCCGCGCGGCGCGACGCTCCTGAAATCGGCCGGCACGCTCGGCCGCAACGCAACCCTGTTCATGTGGTTCGTTCGATCGAGCAAGCAACTCAACGGCCGGATCGCGAAGTTCGCGGCGGGCCTCGGAGCGCGCTCGATGTGGGTGGCGTGGCCGAAAGCGTCGTCGGGGGTCGCAAGCGATCTCTCGCAGATAGTCGTGCGGCGCGCCGGTCTCGCCAACGGACTCGTGGACTACAAGGTCTGCGCGATCGACGACGCGTGGTCGGGCCTCTTGTTCAAGCGACGCGACGCCGCGCGCTCGCGCAAGTAGCCGAATCGATTGCCGCGGCGCACGACGCGGCCTACTTCACTGCGATCGCGTTCGGCGGCGAGCCGACTCCGCCGGGGACGTTGAGCGGCGCCGACGTGATGAAGAAGTCGTAACGTCCGTCCTCAGCGCAATCCTCGGCCAATCCCTCCAGGTTCCACATTTCTCCGATCGGCATCCCGAAAAACGCCAGCATGTGGAAATGCAGAAAATCCTCGCCTTCGCTCTTGGGCAGCGCCTCAAGCGCCGGCGAATCCGACGCGACCGCCGCCAAGTGATTGTCCCACAGCCATTGCGCGACGCGCTTGCTCCCCTCGATTCCCGGCACGATCGTTTCCTTCGCCAGCTCTTCCTTGGTCTCTTTGCTGGCCGACATATAGAACTTTGTCCAGCCGATGCGAATCAGCAGCACGTCGCCGTAGCACAGCGGACTCTCCTGATGCTCCAGCGTGGCCTGCACATCCTCCAACGGGATCGATTCGGGCTTGGTGTAGTTGATTCGTTTTCCGATCCGGTCGTAGTAGCGCGCCACGTCCGCCAGCACGCCGCGCCCGGCGATTCCGCGCCGCGCCAGGTTGTCGATTCCCAGGCGCTTGCCACCGCGTCCGGTAATCTCGCGATCGGGAATCCCGTTGTAGGCGCCGAACTCCGGATGCTTCACGTGCGCGAGCGCGTCCCATTGCGACGACGCCTGCGGGTAGAAGTTGTCCAGGTAGTCGTCCAGCACGTAGGGCGCGGTCGGGAAAATTTTGACGACGTGGGTATGCTTGCCGCGGGTGAACAGCGGCGGGTCGGGTATCGTGATCGGCAGATTGAGCGCGAACACTTTGCCGGTGCGAATCGACGCGGCGGCCGCGACCACGCGCTCGGGCGTCAGCAGGTTGATCGTGCCGACTTCGTCATTGTCGCCGAACACGCCCCACGCCGAGCCGTCGGGCGCGCCGTTCCGAACCGGCAATTGGCTGTAGCTGGGCAATTTCGACTCCGGGAAGTCCATGTTGGAGGCCCTCGCTATCGCTTTGCCCGCTTTCGCCGCGACTTCCCCCACCTTTCGCACCGCCGCGCGTTCGATCCGGGTCGCCGCGGTCTCGATATCGGCCGCGGTCCTTGTCGCCGCCGTCACGATCGCTGCGACCTTGCGCTCCAGCGATTGGCCGGGCTTCGCGCTGCGCTTCGGCGTGCTCAACTTGGCCGGGGCCGGACGCGCCCGCGGCTTCATCGCGAGTTTCTTCTTGGCTGCTTTGGGAGCAGCCTTGCGGGCCTTGGGCCCTGCCTTCCTGACAGATTTTTTGGCTTTGGCCACTGGACGCGTCCTCCTGGGATGACGGCACTGAGCCGCACCCTTACTTAACAGACCGCCCGCCATTCGCAAGAGCGCACGCGCTTCGCGGTCGCGCGACGCTGGGATATCATCGCCGCGCTCATTTCGCCGCCGGCTTGGAGACCA